>CALCQT010000378.1 GCA_937894825.1 uncultured Anaerolineaceae bacterium | reverse complement strand
GCAGTCCGGTTTCCGGCACGGAAACCGTTGAAGGTGAATTCGAGAAAGCGTATGCCGTAGGGAAAAAATCGACTTCAAACGGGAACCCATTGCCTGCGTTTGATTTTTCCATCTATGAGGGTGAGCCGGAAACATTACAAGCGACGCCTCTGAACAGCCATCACAAAAGCTTAGGGGCAAAGATGGCTCCGTTTGCCGGCTGGGACATGCCTCTCTGGTACACCTCAATCAAAGAAGAGCATGCCGCCGTCCGTAATGCGGCTGGACTTTTCGATGTGTCGCACATGGGCGTCTATCTGGCTTCAGGACCGGACGCAGTGGTATTTCTGAACAGTGTTGTCGGCAACGATGTGAGCGCCGTGCGAATCGGCGATACCTGTTATACCCACTTTCTTGATCCGAAAGGCCAGATCATTGACGACCTGATCATTTACCGCATTGAGGCCGACCAATACCTGATTGTGGTAAATGCCGCCAATGATGATAAGGACTGGGCATGGCTGAACGCCGTACGAGAGGACAAAATCCAGATCGACCTCGGAACACCTGAGGCACGTGCCTTCGGGCGAAAAGTCATTCTTGAAAATCTGCGCGATCCGGCCGCCGGCGAGCGGAGACGGGTTGACCTGGCGCTGCAAGGTCAAATCTCGACGGATATCCTGCGAAAATTGAGTACAAATTCGGAAGAAAGCGAAGCGCTGCTCACGCTGAAAAAAGGACAGGTGAGGAAAATCGTATTGGGTGGCTTTGACCTGATTATAGCCCGGACTGGTTACACCGGTGAACGCATTTCTTATGAACTCTTTGTCCATCCCGACAGACTGGCGGACCTCTGGACCCGGTTATTAGAAATCGGCGGTCCGCTGGGATTGAAACCATGCGGGCTGGGATCACGAGATTCCCTGCGGATTGAAGCCGGGCTGCCGTTATATGGACATGAGTTGGCCGGTCCGGAAAAATACACCATCTGTGAAGCAGGGCTGCATGGCTTTGTAAAAACTTATAAACCCTGGTTCATCGGGCGGACAGCCTACCGGGAACAGGAAGCAAGCTGCAAACGGATTTTGGCACGTTTCCGCTTCACGGATAAGACCGTCCGGCTGGCTCACTTCGGCGATCCGATCATGGACACTCGGGGGAAAGTCGTCGGCCGGGTCACCAGCTGTGCCCAAGACCTGGAAGGTTGGATCATGGGCTTAGCGATGCTGGATCCGAAATTTGCAACTGAAGGCACCCCGCTCTATATTTATCAGAACAGTGAAAAAGCCCAGCTCAAAGAACCGGGGAAACTTGCGGATGGAGAAAAGACCACCCTGCCCAATCCCGCAGTGGTTATCAGCCGCTTCCCGAAAGCCGGCAAAAAGGCTTAGAAAACATTACGCAAACCTGACCGGCAGCAGAAAGAAGATATCAATTCCGCTGCCGGTCGATTCACTACCGACTGTTGTGACACCTATATCTTTTATGTTCGGAGATCTATTGCTTCCAGACCGAGAAATTTTTCAGGTTTGAACCGCCGACAAACTCCGCCAGAATCGAATTTCCGGGGATCAGAGCCGGATCCAGCGGCACCACCCATTCCAGGAAAGAAAGCAATCGTTTGGCCTCAATAAACTCCGGCGTGCCCCAGCTGACCTGTCGCAGCGCAGTCTCGGCCAGCGACTTCAACGCGGAAAGTTCATACACCAGGGAGGTGTTACAGAAAGCGTCCGCCCGGCCCTGATAAGGAAAAATATTCTTTTCCTCGCCATTGCGCACAGAGGCCCACCGGGCGATCGTATCCTGAGCGCTGTAACCGCGCTCACGGTAATCGCGAACCAGTCGCCGGATCATCCGGGTATCAGACGTCGACACCCGGTTGTAGCGGTCCAGATTCAACTGTGTCAATGGCGAAACGTAAATTCTGAATGTTTTGGACGGATCGATATCCGTCAACAATTCCGGGTTCAAGCCATGAATACCTTCCAGAATGATCATCTGGTCCTTCGCCAGCTTCAGCACTTTGCCGGGCTTGCTTTTCCCGTCCAGGAAATCGTACCGCGGAAGCTGAACTTCATCGCCGGCAATTAATTTTTCCACACAGTCTTCCAGCAACGGCAAATTCAGGTTATGTACCGACTCAAAATCGTATTCGCCGCTGGCATCCTTCGGACTCAGAACCCGGTCGACAAAAAAGTCATCCATCTCAATCGGAACCGGAGAGATGCCGAAAGTCAGCAATTCAATCGACAGTCGTTTTGAGAAAGTCGTTTTCCCGGAAGAAGACGGGCCAGCAATCAGGATCACGCGCACGCCCTGCTTTTGTTCCGCAATCTCTTTCGCCACCTGCACAAATTTCTGGTCATGCAGCGCTTCGCTCACCAGGATCACCTCCTGAATACGATCCTTTTCTATAGCCTCGTTCAGGGATGCAATCGAGTCGATACCGAGCTTGGCCAGCCAATCCCCATAGGTACGAAATTCATTCATCATTTTCGGGGATTCGTTCAGAGGTCCAATTTCATTCGAATGTCCATCCCGCGGATAACGCAGGAAAAATTCATTGGGTTTCGGAGCCGGCTCAATGGCAAAGGTTTTCAAATAACCGGTCGACGGCACCATATAGCCATAGTGGTAATCAACAAAATCGCCCAGGCGATACGTCGTCAGGTAGGATTTATTTCGGAACTGCAGCAGATGGATCTTTTCAATCTGATTTTTCTTCTCAAACAGCGCTCTCGCTTCGTCAAGAGATATCTTTTGCCGTACAATGGCAAGGTTCTGTGCGACGGTAGCGCGCATCGCCTCCTGCAGCTTCTGCAAAAACCCGGCCTGATCAGAAACTTCCGCTCCCTGAATCCGGCAAAACAATCCGCCGGATTGGATCGAATGATCCACCGTCAGTTCATAGCCCGGGAAAAGATTTTCAAAAGTTGCCGAAAGCAGAAAAGCTAACGAACGACGATAAATATTTTTCCCATCCGGTTCAGCAGTCGTCACAGGGCGGACGGTCGCAGAACGTTCCAATGGATAACTCAACTCCCGCAATTCGCTGTCCACCACCGCTCCCACCAACGGATTTTCCAGCTCGGGAAGGAGAGGCTGGAGGAATTCTTCGACCGAACTCCCCCGCGGCCCTTCAATCTGCCGGCCGTCAGGTAATTCAATCTGAATAATCTCAGTAGGATTGACAAAATTAAAAGCTTTTTTCATCTTCGCTCCAAATTCCTTCTTCTGTGGTATGGTTGACCATCATGGAGCATGCGCCAACCTTTGTCATTATACTATTATCGGCAATTATTATATTTGTTATCCGGATCGCACTGCTAGTTTGGAGTCGAAAATTCATTTTTCCGCCCGATGTTGTCCCCGAGCAGCCTGTCGCAATTGTTTTGGGGGCCGGGTTGGAAAAAAAATGGCACGCTTTCCAAAGTGCTCCGGGAGCGGGTTCAAAGCGCAGTCTGGCTCCGACAATCCGGAAAAGCCAAACAGATCCTTCTCAGCGGAGAAAACCGCTGGATTTATTACGATGAACCACTGGGAATGAAGAAAACCGCCCTTGAGATGGGGGTCAATTCGGAAAAAATCCTGATCGACCATGATGGTTTCCGCAGCCTGGCGACCTGCCTGAACGCCCGGGATCAATTTGGAGCGACGGAGGCAATTCTGATCACACAGTCTTTTCATTTACCGCGCGTTTTGTTCCTGGCGCGATCCATTGGAATTCATGCGGTTGGGGTGGCGGCAACACACGAAAACCACCGCCTGGATGACGTCCTATGGTGGGAGCTCAGGGAGATTCCCGCCACCTTACGGGCAATATTCGATGTGTTGAGCCTGCGTGCGTCAAAGCCGCGAGGAAGAGCCTAAAGCGCCGTTCCGATCAGCGTAACTCCGTCAAAATTTTCCATCCGGGTCCGCGTAATGGTATTCTGCAGTCGGGCACTCGATTCTGTTCGTACCGAGAGATAATTCCCGGTCAATCCATGCAGCTCCCAATGTCCATTCGGCAACACCTGACCATTTTCCCATAGGACATCCATTTCCCGCCCAACAAACGGCCGGTAAAAATCTTCTTTCTGCTGCTGAAACAGATCCCGCAGAATCCTGGCCCGTTCTTTCACGATACGCCCATGCACGGTTCCGTTCATTTTCGCGGCAGGGGTGCCGGGGCTGGAGGAATAGGGGAAAACATGTCCGCCGGCAAAACCAATTTCACAAATAAAATCCACTGTTTCCTGAAATTCCGCGTCCGTCTCCCCCGGGAACCCGACGATCACATCGGTTGTGATCGCAAAATCCGGATTAATCATCCGCGCCTGGCTGGTCAACGCACGGAATTCCGCTAAGGTCGTGCGGCGCGCCATCCGTTTCAAGACGGATGTTGAGCCGGATTGCAGCGGCAAATGAAAATGAGGGCACAATCGTGAATCGGCCCAAAGATTCAAGAATGAGATAGGAATGTTCCAGGATTCCAAAGAGGAAAGGCGAATGCGCGGCAAATCGGTTTCTGCCAGAAGTTTTGCCATTAAATCACCCAGATGCGCCGGCGGATTAAAATCCAGTCCCCAGGCGCCCAGATTTACCCCGGTCAAAACGATCTCTTTCCCATCGGCCAGCGCAACCGCACGAATCTGCCGCAGCACTTCATCCGCCGAAACACTCTGCGCTTTGCCACGGGCGATTCTGGTCACGCAGAAAGTACAGTGATTGTCACAGCCATCCTGAACTTTCAGAAATGCGCGTGTCCGGGCATGAATGCCGGGAAGCGGTTCCCGTTTCAGCGGTTCAAGATCAAACAATGCCGGATCAACACCCAGCGCAATGGCAGGCAACGTATCTTTAAGCTTGTTCGGAACCACACGGATGACGCCGGGCAGGCTGGCAGCAGCTTCCGGCTCCAAATCAGACCAGCAGCCGGTGACAATGATCTTCGTCTGACCATCCTTCCCCGCGCTCCGGATTTTGCTGCGTGAATCCGCCGCCGCAGCTGCGGTCACCGAACAGGTATTTACCACAACAATGTCCGCTTCTTCGTGGCTCGCGGTAATTTCGTATCCCTGGGATCGAAATTGCGAAGCAAAACGTTCAATTTCCGCCTGGTTCAAGCGGCAGCCGACGGTATCAAAAAAAACTTTCACCTGCTAAGAAACCGGCCCTTTCCGATGCGATTGTCCTTCGCCAAGCGCGACAGACCGTTCATAACAGGCCCACATCGCGCGCGCAACGGTACTGCGCAGCCCGCCCTGCTCAAGGAAAAACAAAGCCTCCGCTGTCGTCCCGCCCGGCGAAGTTACTTCATTGCGCAGAACAGCCGGATGCGCCGCTCTTTTTTCCAGATAAGCCGCCGAACCCTTCACCGTCTGAACAACCAGTTCCTGGGCAACCGCACGGGAAAGCCCCATCTGCACCCCGGCATCAACCATCGCCTCAATAAACAGAAAGACATAAGCCGGTCCGGAACCGGAAACCGCCGTGACAATATCCAGATCAGATTCTTTCTCAAAGAGAACCGCTGGTCCCAGCGCGGAGAGAATTTTGGCGGCCTGCTCTTTTTGTTGGATCGTAACTTCCGCTGCCGCATACCAACCGGAAATACCATCACCGGTCTGAGCGGGCGTATTCGGCATGACACGAATGATCGCGTCATGTTCCAAGCCATCCCGCAATGTCTCAACGGAAACGCCGGTAATAATCGAAATCAGCAGACTTTCCGGCGAAAGCTTTCCTTTCAATACCCGCATAACAGATTTCAAAAACTGCGGCTTGACCGCCAGCAGCACAATCTTCGCCCCCGCCACCGCGTCCGGATTGGAATCCGCAACAGAGACACCCCAATCCGATTGCAACCGTCCGGTTTTTTGCCCATCCGGATCCGAAACGACGATTGATGCAGGGGAAAAAACTTCTTTTTGAATCAGACCGGAAAGAATCGCCTGCCCCATCATACCCGTGCCAATAACAGCCAGCTCTTTTTGACTCATACCATTGTCCTTTCCAAATTCGGTAAAGAATCCCGTTCTTTCTGCCAGCGCCCATAAACCGCCATGGAGAGGAGCCGTCCTCCCGAACGATCCTGCAGACATACTTCACCGTTTGTAACAAATCCGCCAAACTTGGCTGTGATTTCAGCCAGTACGTTATTCAACGTCAGTGACGAAGCCTTGATCGCATAAGCCGTCACAAGCAAAAAACGCGCGTCCGGAGCCAAAATCTCGCCGCAGGCCTGAATCAACTCCGGAAAGCTTTTATAAAACTCCCACACTTCGCCTTTGGGACCGCGCCCGAATTTGGGCGGGTCCAGAATAATTCCCTGATAGCGGTTCCCGCGCCGCGCTTCACGCTGCACAAACTTCAACCCATCATCAAGCATCCAACGAATCGAATCCGAGCCCAGACCGGACGCCGTCTGATTCTCTTTTGCCCACTGGATGGCTTTTTTGGAGGCGTCCAAATGCGTCACTTTCGCACCGGCCGCCGCTGCCGCAATCGTCATCCCGCCGGTGTACCCGAACAGGTTCAGCACCTGCGCAGACCGCCCGATCGGTGAAAGCTGCTGGCGCACCCAATCCCATTGGCAAGCCTGTTCCGGGAAAATACCGACCTGTTTTGAATTGGAGAGCATCAGCTGAAACATCAAGTCTTTATAACGAACTTTCCATTCCGCGGGAAAGCTGGCCTTCTTTTTCCAATGTCCGCCATTTTCTTCAGCGGTAGGAATAAATTCCGCCGCAGCCTGATTCCATTCGGTCTCCGACAGCTTTCGGTTCCAGACCGCCTCCGCTTCCGGCCGGATCAGGCGGACTTTTCCGAACTGTTCCAGTTTTTTCCCCTCGCCGCTGTCCAGCAGCGCATACTCCTGCCAATCGGGAGAGGTCAGAATATTCACCTGTGGCAAAATCACTTTATCATTCATGATGCATAAGTATACTCAGTTATTTCCAATCCGGCCTTTCAGTTTCCAGCATTTCACTCCTACAAAAAGGATTTATTATCATTTTAGATGTTGACCATAATATGCTCAGATGGTAAGATGATTTTCAGGAGGTATTTATGCTCGAAGATAACAGTGAAAAGATAACTATTAACATCAGCGTCGTTGACTTGGGACGGATCGATTATCTTGTAAATCAGGGTTTCTATGGGAACAGAACCGATTTTCTGAGATTTGCTATTAAACGCCAATTGGACGAGCATAAAGAGTGGTTCGACAAAGAGTTCGTTGCCAAAACAATCACAATTGGGTCAATAACACTCAGCAAACGGGATGTGGAACAGATGGCTTACCAGGATTATATGATTGTTGGAAAGCTGACAATCGAAGACGATGTTCCGCTTGAATTATTAAAAAAAATCTTCAGAAAGATTGATGTTTTCGGAAAAGTTCAGTGCAGTCAGGAAATAAAAAAATATTATCAACTCTAGTCTTATTTTTCCACAAAGGAAAAGCATAAACATGGCAAAGATAATAAAAAAACAGACCGCGGCAAAACTGGGACCTAATTTTACAAGACTTGTTATTGCCAACAGTATC
Organism: uncultured Anaerolineaceae bacterium; assembly: GCA_937894825.1. Classification (GTDB taxonomy): domain Bacteria; phylum Chloroflexota; class Anaerolineae; order Anaerolineales; family Anaerolineaceae; genus Flexilinea. The sequence goes on along the minus strand of CALCQT010000378.1, from coordinate 1,541 downwards.
AACCGTTTCGGTGATTCCATTGAAACTTTAGCGCTCTCGTGGCTCGTATACAATATTACAGGCTCTGCATTTTGGTCCGCATTTTATTTCACCTGCAAAAAAAGGGTGATGATACAATCCGATATTCTCCGCGGCATTCTGGTAGTCTGGCTGGTCGCGATGTATTATCTGGGAATCAGCCACCCTGCTCAGACGATCATTTTCACGCTTTTCATCTCGACAATTGAAGCTTTTCGGGTTCCCGCCGGCGCATCTTTCGTCCCGGCAATCGTTGAAAAAGAAAATCTTGACAAAGCTATATCCCAAAACAGTTCCATTTCAAAGGTTGCGGAATTGATCGGACTTGGCGTGGCCGGAGTCATCACAGCCGCTTTTGGTGTCGGTGTTGCCATGATCATTGATATGCTGACCTTCTTTCTTTCGGCGCTGTTCATTTCAACCATAAAACTGAATGAGGAACCCGCCGCGTTTTCAGACACCAGTACCCCGGAGAAAATAAAAAATTATCGCGACCTGTTCATTGAAGGGCTGCGCTATTCAAGAAAAACGCAGATTGTGAGGAACCTTATCCTGTTTGTCGTAATTCTCAATGGTCTGATGGCCCCATTAAATTCGCTCCTGGTCCCATTAATTTCCGGAGTATTCGGGCTTTCGAGCATCACCCATTCAAGTGTCTCAATCCTGCTGTCGATCGGAATGATTATCGGCGCAGCCGTATTCCCTTATTTTTCGAAAAAAGTGACCTCCGATGCAAAACTGATCGGATTTAATGGAATCTCGCTTGGTGCAATTTACATAATCATATATGTCGCGGGCACCCGATATCCTCATTCACCGCTTATCCCTTATGGATTATCGGCAATCGGCTTCCTTTTGGGCTTCAATATAGCCTTTATTTCGACCCGGCTAACAGTCAGCTTTATGAAGCAGGTCGATAAAATGTATTTATCCCGGGTAAGCGCTTTGTTCAACGCATTTGGCAGCGCGTCCCTGCCCATCACTTTAGCCATAATCAGTCTCATGACATTAAAAATAAGCGTACCAACGATCTTTCTGATTTTTGGCCTGACCGGAATTGTCGTAATGGGCGTCGCGATGGTAATAACAGAGAAAGCCCATAACGATAAGCGGGAAGACACTGCGTCTGAATCGCAGGAATAGGACCGGCCCGAGATGTAACTTACGACTCCGCATTGCTCGAAAATAATGTCGTCAATAATCCGAATTGCTGTGATCAGCCTTTATCAAGGCTATTATTTAGAAACTTCCTGTTCGTTTTTGCAATTACAAAGACAATAATACTCATTACAACTTATAAAATGGGTGTGATCCCGATTCGTATCTTTTTAACCCGTAATAGAATAATTTAATCGAAAGAATCAATAATATAGCGGGAATAAAAACAATGATTAAGTAAAGTGGAAAACTTTGCATGCTTACCGCTTTTACCTGGGCTGCCCCTAAAAAAGCAGCCGGCAATATTGTAAACGTCATTACTTTGACCCACACCGGAAATATATCTGTTGGATACATGGATAAAC
>CALCQT010000377.1 GCA_937894825.1 uncultured Anaerolineaceae bacterium | reverse complement strand
AACTGTCCCGGGCGGGATGTCAGCAACTCAATCAGCGAGCGCTGGCGGCGGTTGGTATCCTGAAATTCATCCACCAAAAAGGCCCGAAAACGCCCCTGCCAATAGTCTCGAACGCTGGGAATCTGCAACACCCGCAGCGCCTTTTCCTCCAAATCGTCAAAATCCAGCGCGTTGCGCTGACGCAAGGTTGCCTGATAGCGTTCGATCAGCCCCTGCGCGGCTGCCCGCAACAGGTCCAGCAGCGCGGTATACGCCTGCCGGTCTGCTTCGCCGGCAGTGGCTCCATCCGTGCTCAAAAGCGTATCCCAACGCGCCGCAAGCAGCACGCGTAATTCTTTCAGTGTCTGTTTCGCACTGGAGGCGGTTTTGCCAACGTTCAGTTTCATTTTTTCGCTGTATACGCGCTGCAAAATGCGCAGCGCGTTGACCGGATCACCCGCCTGTCTTGCATCCTGCGCTTCCCGCCAGAGCCGCAAAAAATCGTCGATCTGGGCGGTCAATTTGTCCCCGGCGTCCGCCAGCAACGTTTTCGGATCCATCTTCGTCAATTGCAGGACCCGCTCCCGAATCGCAGCGTCATCCAGCAAAGCGGTAATTTCACGCTGAACCAACAGCGAAACATCCACCGATTGAGAGAAAATTTCATTCACTTCCTGCCGTTTTTCGAGCAGGTCGCTAAAAATCGTTTCTACTTGCTGAATATTAAATTCTTCAAACAACGGATACAATTCAGGCCGCTCCGTCATGGCGTCCAGCCATTCTTCCACCAGCTGCCGACGCAGCAAAGCGGTCTGATTCTCATCCAGAACGGTGAAAGCCGGATCCAGCCCGGCTTCGGCGAAACTGCCGCGCAAAATGCGGGCACAGAGTGCGTGGATCGTCCCGATCAGTGCCGAATCCACTCCGCCTAATTTTTCCTGCCATTTTTCCCGCTCAGCCCGATCCCGGTTTGAGCGAATGATTTCATTCAGTGTCCGGCGCACCCGAAATTTCATCTCCCGCGCGGCTTTTTCCGTGAAGGTGATGGCGGCAATTTCTTCCGGATCAAATCCTTCATCCAGCAGCGTCAGATAGCGCAAAACCAGTGTATGCGTCTTCCCGCTGCCTGCGCCGGCTGTCACGATCACGTCCCGCTCCCGTTCAAGCGCAACCGTGCGTTGGGGCTCAGACAAACCTGTCAGCAATTCCCGTAAAACGGGATTATACTCCCGACGCATCAATACTCCCGCTTAAAGCGGGCGCACCAGCCGGCAGATCGGAAGAGCACACGTCTGAACTCCAGT
>CALCQT010000376.1 GCA_937894825.1 uncultured Anaerolineaceae bacterium | reverse complement strand
AGCGATCGGTTTGGGTGCGGCCATTGATTATTTAAACGCCATCGGGATGGATACCGTGAAAGCGCATGAAGATGATCTGACCGCTTATGTCATCCAATCGCTGCTGACCGTGCCGGAGCTGAAAATTCTGGGGCCGACCGACGGGAATCGCGGTAGCGCCGTCAGTTTTACTGTTAACTATGCGCACCCGCATGACGTTGCCCAGGTTCTGGACAGTGAGAACATCTGTGTTCGGGCAGGACATCACTGTGCGATGCCGTTACATGAGCGCTTTGCAATCCCGGCCACCACGCGGGCCAGTTTTTATGTTTATAATACGCGTGAAGACGTGGACCGCCTGATGTCCGGTTTGGACAAAGTCCATCGTCTGTTCGGTTAACGGGAGGAAGTATGGACGATTTTTATCGTGAAATCATTATCGAACATTACAAGAACCCCTCCTATAAGGGGGAACTGGATCCGGCTGATTTGAGTTTCGAGGACGAGAACCCGCTCTGCGGGGATCATTTACGAATCGATCTACGCGTGGACGAGGCCGGAACAGTGACAGACGCCCGATTCAGCGGACATGGCTGCGCCATCTCACAGGCCTCAGCAGACCTGGTCGTTGAGTCCATCATCGGAAAGAACGTCGAAGAACTGAAAAAGATGACCAAAGAGGACGTGCTGGATTTGTTGGGGATCGAGGAACTGGGCCCGGTTCGGCTGAAATGTGCGTTGCTTTCGCTGAAGGTGCTCAAGGGTGGTTTGTACGGCCTGCCGGAAGGCCATCAGGAATTCGAATAAAACCGTTCCCGTTTAATAAGGTGCCTGAATCAAATCTGATATGAGTGTCAAAAGAGAAAATTTGTTCTTCACGATGGATCATAGCGGGAGCGCAATGCACTCCCTTACACGGGTACCTCGTAGGGACAGGCCAGTGCCCTGTCCGGTTCACCGTCGCGAAGCGCGCAGGTGGACACCATAAATGGCTTTTCTATTTATGACACTCCGATCCGATTTGATTCGGGTGTCATAAATAGAAAAATCAGTGTGTATAACAGGGGATAAATTTTTACGTGGAGTGCAAAAATTTATCCCCTGTTAATATTTATTTCGGCATCAAATTTTTCGCCACATCGGTACGATAAGCATTAACCGCGGGCAACAAAGAGGCGCCAATCGCCAGAACCGCTATCACAGCCATCAGGCGGATCTCCTGCATCATAAAACTAACCGGCGAATAAATCGCCATGGTTTCCTGCAAGTAAGAAGAAACCCCATAAGCCAGCAAATGGCCAAACCCTAGTCCTAAGAGTATTGAAGCAAAAACAATAATTGCACTTTCAATCAGGACGACAATGAGGATATCGCGCCGTCCGGCGCCAATCGCCCGTAAAATTGCGTTTTCTCTGGTTCGGGTGAGAACAGACCAGTACAGGGACAGAACGATGGTGATCAGAGCCATCGCCAGGACAATATACGAAACGACGGTCAATACTTCCGCGCTTTGTCCTAACGTATCGAAAATGTTGCCCATCACAGCACCAGGCAACGCTGCCTGCGCTTCATTTCCGTTATTGATTTCCTGATAAATCTGATACAGTCCGGTGTAATCCTTCGGAGTCACCATTACTGCGGTCACATCATGATGCTCGCTGCCATGCATTTCCCAAACCGACTCCAGCGATGTAAAGATCCCTTTGTCATAGGGACGGTGCATCCAATCCAGAATGCCTACCACGGTATACGGGGTGTGATGATGATGCCCCTGTTCCACCGCGCTCTCATCATGGTGCTCATCTTCATCATGGTCTTCGTCTTCATCGTGATGGTCCTCATCTTCATCATGATCTTCATCCTCATCATGATGATCCTCGGCTTCATCCTCGATGGATTGGACAATCCCATGAACTGCTTTAAATTGATCCCCGATCTTCAACCCGGTCTTTTGAGCAACATCCGATCCGAGGACAACTTCATACGCTTTTTCAAAAAAGCGTCCTTCTTTTATTTGAAAAAGCGGTTCTTCTTCAGCCTTGGCTTTATACCCCGGGCGCAGCTCTAAAATCGCGTTGGTAGTGCCAACAATCCGGTAACCCTGATAGTTATCCCCAAAACCAAAGGGTATCGTTTCAGCCACCCGGTCATCTTCCTGAAGCTGATCATAAAGCGATTCCGGAACGTTACCGACAGGATTCTCCTGCAAAAAGATGGTGTTAAAAATAAGCTGTGAAGCGCTGCCTTTTGCACCGACAATCATATCAAAAGGCTGCGAGGTATCTGTCATCCCCTGTTGGACAGAGGCTGCCATTAAAAGAACGACCAGCGAAAAACCGATCGCAACTGTTGCCACGAGAACAGTTAAAGCGTGTTGTAAAAACTTTTGCTGCAAATCACGCAGCGCTATTTTCAGTAACAATGCTGGCCTCGCTCTCTTCGGATTGCCCTAATTCGATCACCCGGCTCATACTTTTCAGGATATCCTGATCATGCGTCGCAATGATCAGTGTAGAATTGTTCTCACGGCGAATCTCCCGCAGGAGGTCAAGGATGATGCCCCGGTTTTTATAATCCAGGTTTGCGGTCGGCTCGTCTACGATAAGAATCGCCGGGCGGTTCCCCATTGCACGCGCAATAGACACCCGCTGCTGTTCCCCACCGGAAAGCTGTCCCGGGAAATAGTTGACCCGGTGAGACAGCCCGACCCGTTCCAACAGTTCCAGGCAACGTTTTTCGCGTTCCTGTTTGGGGATCTTCTTCCCAAAAACCACCGCCGCCATCACGTTCTCCTTTGCAGTTAAGGAAGGGATCAAATTAAACATCTGAAACACATATCCAATCGTCTGCGCGCGAAACAGGTCCCGCTTTGCTTCCGGGAGTTTCGTGATTTCGATGTCGTTAATTTCAACACTGCCTTCTGTTGGCAGCGAAATTCCGCACAGAATATTCAGCAGCGTGGTTTTTCCCATACCACTGGCGCCAGCCACGCCAACCTCTTCTCCGGCTTCGATATCCAGCTTATCTAACGAAAGTGCGGTAATTTCGCCGCCATCCGGGTTGGCATATCTTTTTTGAACATCTCTCACTTTTATCACGCACTCACCTCACAATCTCTACAGTATCGGAATAAATCCTTGCCTGGCTGACGAACCCTGTATCCGGGTCCGTATGACTGCCTAATTCAAGCGTTCCGGTCACCCGGATAACAGCATCCGAAGGCGTTCCGGACTTCCCTTTCGGCATATAGATTAAGACAATATCTTCC
>CALCQT010000375.1 GCA_937894825.1 uncultured Anaerolineaceae bacterium | reverse complement strand
CAGATATCTTTCCGTTGGGGTCACACCTGCGGGCATCAAAAAGATATTATGGGTAGAGGCGCTTACGATTGCGGGGCGGCCGATACTGATTACAATACCGCTGACCGTGCTCTTTGTTGCGTTCGCGGTAAGGGTCAGTTATTTGAACCCGGTGGAATTTTGGGCGGCGCTTCCCATTGTTCCCCTACTGTCCTTCATTTTGATTATTTTTCTTTGTGTTGGATTGGCATATTTCATAGGGGGAAAGCGGCTGATCCAAAGCGATTTAAGCGAGAGTTTGAAAAACGATATGATGGTTTAATGTCTTGTCGCGTTGATCGAAAGAAAATCACTGACTCAAGTCACAAAAAGGGAAATTCTATCATAAATTCTAATAGGAAGTCCTTTTGGGAATAGGCAGGCAATTCCATACTTTCGACACCCGGATTCAGATAGAGGGAGGTACCCCTATGCTATATTCTTTTTGCTGAACACTTCCATGTTACAATTCAAACTGAAAATTTAACGGATAAAAGTATATTGGGAAGCAGGTTTGAATCCTGCACAATTACCGTTGCTGTATTGGCGCGATGAACATCCTCCGGAAGCCACTGGGTGAATCCCCGGGAAGGCGGAGAGTGGGAGTGCCTGAGTCAGAAGACCGACTTTTATCCTTGATCCTGGATGTGCTTTCGGATAAAAAGCGCCATAGGTACCGGTACCCCTTTCATTTGTTAAGCTCACATAGCTCGCAAACGTACCCAGGCCCTTTTCAATCCGATAAAGGGCCTGATTTTATGAGCGAGGAAACCCCCCAAGAATTTACGCGTTTTTTTCAGAAAAGCAGCCGTTTTATCTATTACGGGCTATTTCTGGTGATCCTCACCATCTTTTTGCTGATTTTTTCACTGGGGATGGGTGCGATGGACATTCACCCCGGAACGATCGTCCGCGTCCTGTCAGGCAAAATCAGCGGCAACGTCGAACTCCTGGAATCGATCAAAGCCAATCAAATCGCGGTCGTCTGGGAAATCCGCCTGCCGCGCATCCTGAGTGGAGCGCTTGTCGGCGCCGGGTTGGCCATCGCCGGCTGCATTTTTCAATCGTTGCTGCGGAATCCGCTGGCCGACCCGTATACCATCGGCGTATCCACCGGCGCCGCTTTCGGCGCTTCACTGGCCATCCTTTTGAACATCACCCTCGGGCTCTTTCTCTCCTCCACTACGTTTGCGTTCCTGTTTGCTTTTTTGACGTTGATCGCTGTGATCGCAATTGCGCAAAAGGGAGGTGGGATTCTTACCTCCAATCTGATTCTGGCTGGCATCATTATCAGTTCCATCCTTTCTTCAGGAATCAGTTTCATCAAAATGATCGCAGGGGAGAATGTTTCCGCCATTGTTTTCTGGTTGATGGGCTCACTTTCCTCCCGTCAATGGAACGACGTCCGGCTGGTCGCCCCGATCGTTATAATCGGTGGATTAATCGCCTGGGTTTTTGCGGATGACTTGAACATCATGGTGCTCGGGGATGAGTCGGCCCAGACGTTGGGCGTCAACACACAGCGCACTCGGCTGGTCTACCTGATTATCGGCTCCGCAATCACGGCAGCCTGCGTTTCTGTCAGCGGGATCATCGGCTTTATCGGACTCATCGTTCCGCACATTCTGCGCTTCTGGACAACAGCCAACAATCGTGTGCTGATCCCGCTTTCAGCAGTGACCGGCGCTTTGATCCTGTGCCTGGCGGACAACACCGTTCGGCTGATCTCCAGCAGTGAAATCCCGGTTGGCGTGCTGACGACGCTGATCGGCGGTCCCTTCTTCATTTATATATTCCTGCATAAACCCGATAAAGACACGGCGATTCTATGAGTGAAACTGCGCTTGAGATAAAGAATGTTCATTTTTCATACGGATCAGTTCCGGTCTTGTTCGATATCAACTGTGCCATTCCCAAAAACCGTTTCGTATCGCTGGTCGGACCAAACGGCAGCGGCAAGAGCACACTGCTCTGGTTACTCAGTGGGATGAGAAAACCCCAAAACGGGGAAATTCTTCATAACGGGATTAACGTCTCCCGCATGAACATTCAGGAACGGGCCAGAAAATTCGCAGTGATCACCCAAAAGGAAAGCAATCAACTTTCCTTCACCTGCCTGGAGACGGTCATGCTTGGGCTCCACCCGCATCGCTCACGGTTCAGCAAACTAACCCGTCAACAAATGGAACTGGTCTGGAACGCAATGGAGCTGTCCGGGGTACAGCAATTCGCAAATCGGAACATCACGCAGATCAGCGGCGGTGAATTTCAGCGCGTAATCATCGCCCGCGCGATCGTTCAACAACCCGAGATCCTCTTCATGGACGAAGCCATTTCGAGCCTGGATATCAGTGAAAAAATTCGCATCCACAAGCAACTGCGCGCATTGATGGCAAAAAACGGTCTGACCGTAATTTCTATCAGTCATGATATTGACACAGTCAATTTCAGCGATGATGTGCTGGCACTGAAAAAAGGGACGATGGCCGCATTTGGGCCGCCCAATGAAGTTTTCACCGAATCGTTTTTTGAAACTGTGTTCAACGTGAAGGCTGAAATCCTGCCTGGAAAAGGTTTCTTCATTCGCGATACTATTTAAGTTTTTAGTAAGAAAGGGAAATAAAATGCAACACAAATCGTTTTTTCTGTTCAGTTTGATCCTTCTGTTGGGCGTACTTTTGTTCAGCAGCATCGCCGTATCCGCTCAGGACGAAGCTGCCAATAAACCGGTCATACTGGTCGTCAGTTTCGGTACCAGCTATAACGATACTCGTGACGTGACCATCGGGGCCACCGAAGAAGCCATCGCAGCGGCATTCCCCGATTATGAAGTTCGCCGGGCTTTTACCAGTCAGACGATCATTGATAAATTGCTCTCCCGCGACAATCTGAAAATCAACAATGTCACCGAAGCAATGGCAGAATTGATCGCGGATGGCGTCACCACACTCGCCATCCAGCCGACCCATGTTATGAATGGCAAAGAATATGACGACTTGGTAGCTGAAGTTCAACCCTTTGCCGATTCTTTCGAATCGCTCGTCATCGGGGCTCCGCTGCTTTCTTCAACCGAAGATTATTTTGCGCTGATCGATGTGATCAATGCGGAATATCCGCGTGCAGAGGGTGAAGTGCTGGTTCTGATGGGCCATGGCACGCACCATTTTGCCAACGCCACCTATCCTGCACTGGGCTATATGTTGAAAGACAGCGGCATCAATGACGTGATCGTCGGCACCGTTGAAAGTTATCCGGATATCGACACTGTATTGAAACAGGTGGCCGAACTGGATCCGAAGAAAGTTATCCTTGCACCGCTGATGATTGTCGCCGGCGATCATGCCAGCAATGATATGGCCGGGGATGAAGAAGATTCCTGGAAGACCATTTTCAAAGCTGAAGGGTATGAAGTTGAGCCCATCCTGAGAGGCCTCGGCGAATTTGAAGGCGTTCATAATCTGTTCATCGATCACCTGAATACAGCCATTTATGGCACTGACGAAGAAGGAACCGAGGAGGAATAAACCTCATGAACCGAACTTTTACAATAAAGTTCGGCCGCATCGCCGGTATTCTGGTTTTGGTTGGATTGCTTTCCGGCATTTTTCTGAGTCTGGCCGTGAATGTGCAGGAAGTATATGCTGCAGAGGCTGTTCAAACAGCCTCTGCAGATACCGAAATCAGTTTTGTGGACGATGATGGCCGGCAAATCTCGCTGGACGCTCCTGCAGAACGAATCATCTCGCTTTACTCAGCGCATACCGAAAATCTTTATTCATTAGGCGTCGGAGATAAAATCATCGGCGTCCATGACACATCCATCTACCCTGCCGCGGCGGCTTTTTTACCGCAGTTCGATTACGATGCCGACCCGGAAAATATCATTGCGGCCGATCCGGACCTGGTTCTGATCCGGCCGTTTATTTCCAGAAGAGTTCCGACGCTCGTCGAGACGCTGGAGCGGGCCGGGATCAAAGTCGTTTCGCTTTATCCAAATAGCTATACCGTTTTTGATGATTACATCCGGAAATTAGCCCTTGTAACCGGCGCCTCTGAAAAAGCGGAAGCGTTGCTGGAGAAATATCATCAGGACCTGGACAATATCCACGCCCAAACCGAGGTTATCGAAGACAAACAGAGCATCTTCTTTGAATCCACCGAGACAGATTTGCGCACGGTTACGGCAGATTCCATGCCGGCGTACGCGATTGAAATCGCCGGTGGGATCAATGTCGCAGCCGGCGCCGAACCGGTTCAGGCGGGCAGTTCGATCGCTCCCTTCGGGGCGGAACGGATCCTGGAACTGGCTGACGAGATCGATGTTTACGTTTCGCAGCGCGGCGCGATGAACGCCGGCGGCAACCTGCATTCGATCAGTATCCGGCCGGGGTTCGACACCATCAAGGCGATCAAAGATGGCCGTGTCTTCGTGATCAACGAAAAAATCATCTCTTCGCCAACCTTCCGCTTTTATAAAGGCGCGCGCGAAATTGCCCGTTACCTTTATCCGGAAGTTATGGATGATCTGAGCACTTATCTTACCGACGCTCCGGCGACAAAACGCGACCTGGCCAATATTCTGCTGCGCAGTGCCCATCTGCCCATTTATTCTACATCCTCATCCAGTTACTACACCCAGGATCACCGCGGTCATATCTACGGCCTCTTCGCGGACACGGATTGGACCGATCCGGATTTTGACGCGATTGAGACTGTCGTGATGCGTGGTTATGTCGATTGGGATCTGGAAGACGACCAAGAAGTATATCATCCGGAAGCTCCGGTCACAAAAGAAATGCTGGCCAAAGCCATCTTCATCCTGTATGATTTCGAGGCTGCGGAACCGGGCTTTGAAATCACTGATCTGGCCGACTGTGAGAACCCGAGAATCGTCCAGACACTGGTCGCTCACAACCTCTTCCCACTGGAAGACGGCAAATTCGAGCCGCAGCAACCGCTGACCAACCAGGAAATCGTTGAATTTCTGGAAGCGGCGAAAGTAAAACAGGAAACTGTAGCGGTACCGTGAGACCTGGTTTTTCCACCAGTGCCTGTGCGGCTGCGGCTGCCGTAACCGGCATCAGCGCACTGGAAAAAGATTGCCTGAATACTGTTGAGGAGGTGACGATTCACCTCCCCAGCGGCATTCAAGCCGTTTTCGTTCTGCGTACATTGCACCGGACGGATGAGGGTGTGCTGTGCGGCGTCATCAAAGACGCCGGAGATGACCCGGACGTGACCAACGGCATTGAGATTCAAACGTTGGTCCGGCGCAATGGGCTGACGGAGAACAGGATTCTCGGCGGCCGCGGCGTGGGAATTGTAACGCTGCCCGGTCTGCCGGTCGGGGTCGGAAAGCCGGCCATCAATCCCGGCTCGCAGAAACTGATCCACACCATTCTGAACCGCTTTTTGAAGCAGGAAGCGATTCCGCCCGGTTTCGATATCACCATTATCGTGCCGGAAGGCGAACAAATTGCGCTGCAGACGCTGAATCCCAAATTGGGCATCCAGGGCGGCATTTCCATTTTGGGAACGGACGGTATGGTACATCCGTACTCCGCTCCAGCATTCCGGGCCAGTGTTTATACCGAAATGAAAGTCGCCGCAAAGAATGGCTATACCGGCGTCGCCATCGCCACCGGGAAACGGTCTGCCGAGTTTCTCGAACGGGAACTGCGTGCCGACGACCGGGTTTACGTGATCAATGCCGGCGACGAGCTGGAGTTTCCGCTGGCGCTTGTCAGCCGCTTCCCATTCTCAACTGTCATCCTCTCCGGCATGATTGGCAAGATGACCAAAGTGGCACAGGGCCGTTTCCGCACGCATGTCGAGCATGGCCGGGTGGATTTTGATTTCCTGTCGGATCTGGCCAGCTCCAATAACGTACCGCCGGAAATCTGCGAGAATATCCGCACGGCGAACACAGCGCATCAGGTACAATTCTGGTTGTCAAAGATCAATGTCCGGCTCGAACCGGATATCGCCCGGTTGGCTGCCTATGAAACGCAGAAAAAAATCGGCGCAAATTATGCTGTAGCGGTCTATATTTTTTCACTGAAAGGCGAGCTGTTGGGGCAGTGTAAAATAGAGCCAAACGAATAATGATGTGGGTGTCAAAAGTAATAACCGTCCCCTTTGTAGGGGCGATCACCGATCGCCCGTGCGCCATCGCGAAGCGCGAGGCGCATCCGCATCTTGTGCGAAATTGAAACTCGCCATTCTGCTCATTGCTGTGCACGATTGTGCCTTTGGCACGTAGGGGCGATCAATGATCGCCCCTACATGCGTGATCGTTAATAAACACATGGTACTTTTGACATCCATATCATATTTCGAATAGCGAATGAATTGAACCGCCATGGAAACTGTCGAAAAAAAACCTTTAACTGTGATTGGCATCGGCATCGCCGGACGAGCCGGCCTCGCACCGGATATCCTGCAGCTGATACGCAGCACGGACGAGCTTTGGGGCAGCGATCGCCTGCTGGCGCAATTCGCTGACCTCGCGATCCCCAAGGTTTCCCTTAACGAGAAATTGACTGAAAAAATCAAAGATCTTCCGCAGCGGGAAGCCGGCAAAGGCATCGTCCTGCTGGCCTCAGGTGACCCCGGCTTTTTCGGGCTGGGGAGCACCCTTTTGCGCAAATTTCCGCAGGAACAGATCCGCCTGATCCCCCAACCGGGCTTCCTGCAGGAGGCCTTTGCCGCCGCAGGCGTCCCCTGGGACGACGCCGCGCTGCTCTCAGCCCATCACGGGATTCAAAGCGATCTGGTTCACCACCTGCGCCGGCAGCGCAAGCTCGGCATCCTGACCAGCCCGCAAAATCCGCCTGACAAAATCGCCCGACTAATGCTGGATTGTGGCCTTGATCAGGGGTGTATTTTCGTTTTCGAAAACCTCGGCATGCTGAACCAGCGCGTTTTTCGCGGATCCGCCGCTGAGTGCGCTTCCCGCAGTTTTGCCGATCTGAACGTCATGCTGATCCTGCGGGACGCAAGCTGGCAGGGCGTCCCGGAAGGTGCGTTACGACCGGACGAAACCTATGCACGGCGTAATGGAT
>CALCQT010000374.1 GCA_937894825.1 uncultured Anaerolineaceae bacterium | reverse complement strand
GGGCCCGTCGTTCCGCTCGATTACCGTGTAGGTTTTCGTCACCGTTGTTTGTCCTACGGGAATGTCATCTTGATCAAAATTTAACGCAGTAAACGTGAAGACGCCAGCTGCGTTCTGCACGGTTTCAATCGGTATTCCGCTGGTATCCGTCCCTTCATACAGTTCAAAGTTGAATTCGCCATCCGCCAACACTCGCCCGGAGAGGCTCTTCGTTCCGCTCAACTGCAGCGCACCGAAGGACGTGTAAGTGTTGTTGAACACGATACCGCCCGTGGGTCCAGAACTAACGGATATCGCTAATGTACCGTCTTCTTGATCGGAAACTTGGACGATCACGGTATATTCCAGAGCCGGGTCATCAGCCGTTACGCTTCCCGGCAGGGAGGCTATGTTTTCTGTGATTGTATATGTATGTGTACCAATATCACTAAAGGCATAATTGATCGGATCAAATGTGATCGTCCCGTCAGCAGCGTTTGTTCCTGTTGAGACTACCGTTGCGGGATCGCCTTCCATGATTGAGAAGGTAAATTCGCCGGCCGTCATTATCCTTCCCGTCAGAATTTTCATCCCTTCAGGCGCCCAATTGCCCGTCGCGGTATAGGTGTTGATAATCTCACAGGTCTCTTCTCCGCCCGGAGGAACAACGACCTGGTCACAGGTATATGAAGCATTCCAGCCTCCCATCCCTGTCAGATCCTCCATGACCGTATAGGTTCCCGGCATGACCACAAATTCCAGGCTTGAACCATCTGTAACGGTTTGTCCGGTACCGACGGCGGGGTTGATCAACCCGCCATCCGAAGTCGAAACTTCGATCGGGAAGGTCGTGGTGGCTTTTTCACTTGGAGAAATGGATTTTGTAACGATCAATTTTCCGGGCAACTGCCGGTTTCTGACCAGGATATATGGGTCCTTCCCGTTCTGCTCAACGGAGAACGAGCTCATTTCTACCCATGACTCCGATGGAACATATCGCACATAATACGTTGTTTCATACCCGGCTACGGGCGTCTCGAAGAATGAGTACGTCCCGACATCGCGCAGAAGCGTTGAAACATCCGTCTCTCCGCCCGCCAGATCGAAAGATTGCGTGAAGCTACCGCCATTTGTGACCGTGATTTCAAACTCCTGCGGATCGTCTGCAATAACGGTCGTTCCGTCCACACCAATAACTTCCTTCGTGACATACAGGATCAATGGATCGACCAACGGCGTTGGGAAGGGTTGGGTTACGCTTTCCCCATTCGCATCAATATAGGTGATACTTGTTGCTCCATTGGAAAAGTATAGGTTTTCTTCGCTGTCCTCATCCTGTGAAATCACCGGGGCCGTCAGGACGGAATCATCAATGGTGAATTCATAAGATATCTGGGCATACCGGATATCGGAGTAATTTTGGTCTTCAATCCGTTCTTTAAGCGTCCCAATGTTCCACACGATCGTATGATCATCTGTTTTAGACGCCGTCCCGCCATTGGGGCTTACCTCAATGTGACTGTCGTCAATAATCCCGGCCACCGTGAAACCGGTTCCCATCGGATCAACAGTGATGGCGCCGTCAATCGACGTGCCAATTGAGTCGGCGATCGTTTCAAAGATGCCCTTCAGGTCATCCGGAGTATTCACTTCATGGTGATATCCGCCGCCGGACGAAACGGCTTCCAAAATCGGTAACCCTTTTCCGGCTTCGAGCGCGACAGTATGAATCAGCAAGTTCTGAAGATTTTTGGCAAAGCCGGCTTCCGCGATCGTACTGGCCCCGAGATCATAAAAGTAATCATTGTTTTCAGTGATCTCACCGACTTCACAGTATAGATTGCCACCCTTTCCGGCTCTGGTATCCGTATCCAGCGGATTAAACACAGCATAATTAAAATCTCCCGGACCGGAAATTGTCTCCAGCGCAGTGACATACGAGATATCAATCGTACCACCTGCCCATGATGGATTTGAATTACTCCCATGAATATCATAGTAGGTCGCTGCCGTAGTCAGCGGAGGATCAGGCTGGACAAAATGGCTGTTGAGATCATTGAACAGATACCCATAGTTTGGCTCACCATCCGAAAGCAGCACAATATATTGGTGGCTCGCGGGGTTCGTGACAGCAGCCAGCATATCACGCGCCGTTTTCAGCCCGGTCTGTGTAAAGGTCGCGCCGCGTGCATCAACCATAATATTGTCAATCAGGGTGTGCAGCGGGGCAGGGTCATTCGTCATATCCGCAACAGAGACTATTTGGCTATCGTAAGTGACCACCCCGATTCGAAAATTGTCACTGAGGGAACCTGTGGGCATCAGTTTCTCAATGAAGGCACTGGCAGCCTCTTTCGCTTTCGGTAACCGATTGCCATTCAACATACTGTGAGACTGGTCTATGACCAGCACGATATCAGCAGGCGATTGTTTGTCCCGTGCTTCGACACGCAGTGTGATTTTCCAGGTATTGACCTTATTCGGAACCCGTTCAGCCGTCTTGAACAGCATCACCTGCCCACTGGCCAAGGGGTGATTTCTCCCGATGATCGGCGACTCGATAATCACCGGGCCCTGAGCAATGACCGGACTGCTGGCAATCATTGGCAGGATTAAACTGAATATTAACAGCAAAGAGAAAAACGCCAGGCGTTTCTCCCGAATAGCATTCGCCTTTTTCACAGGAGGCCCTTCCGGTTCACAAAAAAAGGAACGAACCGTCCCGGGATACAATTGCAGGCAGGGGTGGTTTAATTTGAATTTCATAGTGCCGGTCTCCTCAATTCACACGTCTATCTCTCATGATAATAATTAAATTGAAATGTTTTTAAATTGCTTTATAATAAAATAATTCTATTTAAATTAATAGAAAAATCCCAGACGATTTCCAAAAAGAATATTTCCAATTATATATTTCCATAAAACCTTCAAGAAATAATTTATTCCGATTATATTCAATATTTTAATATCTGTAAAGGATAACGATTATCCTTTTTGACAAATATAATATTATTTATATGATTAATTATTTGAGATATATCCACTTTATTTTAATGAAAAATTAAATCATTTCACTTGTATTTATAATAGTATTATATTTTTTTATTCTGGATTTATTTTAAAAAAACCAAAATAAAATAAAATATTATTTTTACACCTATTTTGCGCTATATTCAGCTTATTTTTACGCTATGAAGAATTCCAGATTCCGGAAATACGATGGTATATATGAAAATTTAAAAAATGTCACAGGTTTAAGTCAAACGTGATGAGGAAGATTACATTAACGTAAAAACGCTCAGGCAATGCCTGAGCGTTTTTACGTTAATGTAATAAGAGATTGTAGCGCGAGTGGGGATCGAACCCACACGATGTCTCCATCGACAGATTTTAAGTCTGTTGCGTCTGCCTATTCCGCCATCGCGCCATTCTGATAAGTATTCAGAGCACTCCTATTTTAATCCAGCCCGCTGAGAAGTCAAGGGAATGCCTTTTTTACCAGTAATTCAAACTATCGGGAATATCTACTGGGGATATCTTTTTATTCGAGAAGAGTTACTAAATTTCGAATCGCTGCTTTTATAGCGGTTTAAAAAAAAGCCCCGCGCTTGCGGGACCTAAATACCAATTGAAATTTACGATCTCAGTGTGACGGAGAAGCGGCCGGCGTTAATGTCGGGCGGATCATCTTCATAAAGGCTGCCTTGCGTGAATAGTAACGCACAAACAACGAGGACTCACGACCAAAAGGCCTGGACTGGCGAATGGCGGCGCGCAATTCATCAGCGGTATTAAAGTCAGGCAGCTCAAGCCCCATCCGCCCCAACTCCTGGACACCGTGCGCATCAGAACCGAACGTGCCGGCCAAACCATGCCGCGCCGCGAACACAACCGCTCTGCGGTTGAGAAAAGAGGTGTTGCGGGCATTACCGGTCTCAATCGCGTCCAGATAGGGCATAAAAGTGCGCATTTCTTCCTCGCTCCACCCATAGCGTTTGAAAGCATATGGATGTGCCAGTGAAATAAACGCGTTTTGTTCTTTCAGGCGCTGGAATGCTTCCAAAGCGTCCACATACTTCGGGATTTCTTCTTTGACAAAATAAGCCAGGATTTCGCCACGGTTGGTCTTAATTTCTTCCCCGACAATCACGTAATCGGGATATTTTTCTTTGAGGCGCAGCGCGCCGGCAATCGTGTTGTGATCCGTGATGACCAGCTTCCCGAGTCCAAGTTCACGGGCCCGGTCATAAAGCTCCCCAATCGGCGAGAGCGAATCCATGGAATATTCCGTATGGAGATGAAAATCAACTTTTATCATTCGTTTGTCTTCCTTCATTTTCCTGAGCCGGTCGGCTGGTCCAAAACCGGAACCAAGGCCTTTCCGACATCCCAGCCATTGTAACATTTTTTATCCCACTGAAATTACATTTCAAGGTTAAAACGAGATGAATAGCCCCAAAACGGCTGTTTTTTACAGGAAATTTCGCTTGTTTTTATATTAATGAAACATAAATTAAATTGAATCAGCGCCACAAAGTGGAGGTCGGCATGCGGGTGTCCGTCGGGCGTGGAGTTGCGGAAGGTTTTGGCGTGCGCGTTATTGTTGGCGTGCGGGTCGGAACACGTGTGTCCGTCGGGCGGATGGTGCGTGTGGGCGCCGGTGTTAGCGTCGGAACGGGTGTGCGGGAAGGCTTTGGTGTATGCGTCAATGTTGGGGTACGGGTCGGAACGCGGGTATCCGTCGAGCGCGGGGTGCGGGTCAAGCGGGCGGTCGCTCCGGGTGTCCATGTCTGCGTCGGAACGCGCGTGTCGGTTGGACGCGTCGTCGCGGACGGTTTAGGCGTACGCGTTATTGTTGGTGTGCGGGTTGGAACGCGTGTGTCCGTTGGGCCCGGTGTGACTGTAGCCGTTTCGCTTGGCCGGGGAGTCAGCGTTTCCGTTGCCGTCGGCAGCAGCATGATCGTAGCCGTTTCACTCGGACGGGGCGTCAGTGTGTCCGTTGTTGTCGGCAGCGGCGTGATCGTTGATGTTGCAGTCGATGTCCTGGTTGGACTTGGCATGATCGTAGCCGTTTCACTTGGCCGGGGAGTCAGCGTCTCTGTCGATGTCCTCGTTAGGCTCGGCGTGATCGTAGCTGTTCCCGTTGGCCGGAGCGTCAGCGTGTCCGTCGCCGTTGGCAGCGGCGTGATCGTCAATGTCGATGTCAGTGTCGCTGTATTTGTTGGACTTGGCGTGATTGTAGCTGTTTCTGTTGGCCGGGGCGTCAGTGTGTCCGTTGCCGTCGGCAGCGGCGTGATCGTTGATGTTGCAGTCGATGTCCTGGTTGGACTTAGC
>CALCQT010000373.1 GCA_937894825.1 uncultured Anaerolineaceae bacterium | reverse complement strand
GATCACCGACAATTGTGAACGGATTTCCATCGGCGTCGGCTTTGATTTCAATGGTACCAAGGCGTCCGCCATCATAGGTCTCACCAACTTTGCCTTCGATCTCACCTTTGACCAGCGCAACGGAGGTATAACCCGCCAGGTAGCCAAGATCGATCGGATTCCATAAGTACATTCCTTCGCAAACGCCGGCGGTGATGTACTCGGCCATTTCTGAGGGCAGACCCAAGCCTGTCAACTTAATTTTGCCGGTCAGGTCATTATCCTGAATACAGTTCGCAGCGGCAGCGACACCAACGGTTGTCGGCGAGATGACGCCCTTCAGATCCGGGTAGGAATCGATCAGACCCTGCATCTCCTGATAGGATTTGTCGGTCAGGTCGTCGCCATAGACGATGGTGACGAGTTCGATGTCAGCATATTCGGGTTTCTCAAGTTCAGCCTGCATAAACTTGATCCAGGTATTCTGATTGTCCATCGTTGCGCCTGCGGAGAGGATAGCGATCTGACCTTTGCCGCCGATCTGCTTCGCGATCTCTTCAATTTGGACACGACCGATGTTCTCTGCAACCGACGGATCGATATTCATATTCCGGCCTTCCGGTAAAACCGCGGAGTCCCAGGAGACAACTTTGATGCCCTGATCCATGGCAGTCTGCAGAACAGGTACGACACCGGCTGCGTCATTCGCGGAAATGGCAATGGCGTCGACACCCTGCTGGATATAGCCTTCGATGATCTGGATCTGACCTTCGTTTGAAGAGTCAGCCGGGCCATTGTGGATGAATGTGAAGCCGAGTTCGTCGGAAGCTTCCTGGAAGCCTCGGACACCTGCTTCGAAGAACGGGTTACCGGTCTGTTTGTAAACAACACCGATATTAATAGCATCCTCAGCAAAAGCGGAGCAAATGGGCACCAACAGAACGATGGCCAGGGACAGTACAAGAATGATACTCTTACGCATGATTTATTCTTCCTTTCTAAATTTCAACAGGGACCTTTTCGATTCCCTGAAGCTTACATAATTACTGTACAGCGCTTGCCTGACGGCGGCGTTTGAGTTCCTCTCGGGCCCGAATGGCATTGGTAATATTCGGGATCAGTACCACAGCGATCAGCAACACACCGATTGAGAGATTGAGGATGAAGGAATCGTTGTAGGCGATCATCAGGCCATTCTTCAGGCAGGTCATCAGGATTAGGGAAAGCAGTAACCCGATCACGCTGCCCTTGCCGCCGGAGGTAGAGGCGCCGCCCAGGACCGCAACAGCGATTGCCTGCATTTCATAACCCGTAGCAATGGTGTATTTCACAGAACCCGTGCGGGAGGTAAGGAAAATACCGCCGATCGCAGCCAGCAGACCGCTGCCGGCAAAAATCAGGACCTTCAGACGGTCGGTGCGAACACCCGAATACCGCGCGGCGTTGATGTTGGTCCCGATCGCGAAGAGCTGCCGGCCGAAAGCCGTGCGATGTACAATAAAATAAAAAATGGGGAACATCAACAGAATGCAGAGCAGCATGATCGGAATCACATCGAACACCTTGCCATAGCCCAGACGCTTGCTAAACCAGGTCGGAAAACCGCCGGCGGATTGATCCTTCAGGATAATATAGGCAATCCCCCGATAAATCGTCTGAGTGGACAGTGTGATGATCATTGGAAACAGTTCCTTAAAACGCGTCACCAGCACACCGTTGAACAGACCGCATACAATACCGACCAGGAGGGCCAGCAGAATGGAGACGGAAAAAGGAAGGCCTTCGCCGCTTTTATAAGCGACTGCCATAACGGTGACCGATAACGCCGCCGTAGAACCGATGGAAATATCAATATCCCCAAGGATCAGGATCAGCATAATACCCAAGGCCATGAAACCGACGTCCACAATATAAACACGCGTCTGGTCCAGCAGTTTGACGAATGTGTATGAATCACCCAGTTTGTTGCTGAAGAAAGCGAATGTCGCAACAATCAGAACGACCAGGATCCATTCCCAGTGAAGAAAGAACTTCTTTATTTTTTCCATCAAATATTCCTCCGCTGCAGATCCTGCTTTCGCATTTCACGCTGGAGCAAAACGTTTGAAACAACCGCGACCAGAATCAGCAGCCCCTGGATCAATTTCTTCCAGAATTCCGCATTTCCGACCAAACGCATCATCGGCAATCCGTTATTAATGACACCGATGGTCAGTGCGCCCAGCAGCACACCGCTGACTTTGCCCACCCCGCCGGTGACGGAAGCGCCTCCGATCACACATGCGGCGATCACATACATTTCATAACCGGTTTTCAAGTCCTGTGTGACTTTGGTATCGTGTGAGGCAAACATCAGGCCGCCCAATCCTGCCAGCACGCCCATGATGACATGCGCGAGCAATTTGCTGCGTTTCGTTTTGATACCGCGTATTTCAGCCGCCTCAATATTTGAACCAACCGCGTAAAGATGGCGTCCGGCACGAAAATAGGTCAGGAAGATCGTAACCGCCGCCAGCACAGCGATCATGATCAGCGTTTTATAATTTACGCCCGATAATGCATCGCGCGTGAATCGTATAAACGCCTCTGACATGTCTTTCCGATACACAGCCTGTCCTTTACTGACGATATGCGTGATACCGTAAAAGATATAGGAAGTGCCCAGTGTTGTAACAATTGGGAGAACATTTCCATAAGCGATGATCAATCCGTTGATCAATCCACACAGTGCGCCAACGCTCATACCGATCAGAATCAGATATGCAAGCGGAAGACTGGTTTTGACATCCCCCGCAACCAGATGATTGCGCATCATGATGCCGGTAATCATGGCAGAAAGCGCCATAATGCCTGGAATAGATATATCGATCGAGCCCACCAGCAAAACACAGAGCATCCCAACAGCCAGAATCGCCAGCGTTGCGGTGTCCTCAATAATAAACAGCATCTTATCCACCGAAAGGAATAATGGGTTGCGCAGCGTGACGATCGCGACCAAAATCAGGATAATTAAAATCAGGCTGATTTCGCGATATTTGATCAGCAACGTATATAACGGTATGCTTTTCTTTTCAGATTCTTTCATTACCAAATCTCCTCTCACACCGTTTAATTCGGAAGGCCGGCCGCAAGCACATTTTCCTGTGTTGCGTCTTCATGCCGGATCTCGGCAGATACTCTGCCTCCGCGCATGATAACAATCCTGTCGGCCATATTGACCACTTCCGGGAGTTCCGAAGAAATAAGCAGGATGCCATATCCCTGAGCGGTCAGATCACACATGATTTCGTAAATCTGCGCTTTACTGCCGACATCGATACCCTTTGTCGGTTCGTCAAGGATCAAAATCTGTGAATCGCTGGCCAGCAATTTCGAAACCACCACTTTCTGTTGGTTGCCACCGGAAAGAGAGGACAGAATGTCATCGGTTGACTGCGCCCGAATTTTCAGCTTATCTTTATATTTAATCCCTTCCTCGCGTTCGGCGGCTTCGTCCAGCAGTCCTTTCTTCACAAAGCGTTTCAGAGAAGGCAAGCTGATATTGCTGCGAATCGACCAGGGCAGAAAAAGTCCGTCTTTCTGACGATCTTCCGGCAGCAGACCAAGACCCAACTCTTGCGCATTATACGGGCTGTTGATCTGTACCTTTTGGCCATCAATGTAGATATCGCCGCTGGTCAAAGCCGTCACGCCGCAGATGGCTTCGACGACTTCTGTCCGACCTGCGCCAACCAGCCCCGTCAGGCAAAGGATCTCCCCTGCATGCAGTGTAAAGCTGACGTCCTTAAAATATCCGGTGCGGCTGATTTTCTCCACCCGCAGGACTTCTCTGCCGATCGGAGCAGTTTTGGTCGGAAAGAATTGATCGATCGAACGGCCGACCATCTGTTTCACCAATTCAGATTCCGAAATTTCACCCACGTTCCACGTTCCGATATATTTCGCATCACGAAACACGGTGACACGGCTCGCCAATTTGTTCATGTCTTCAAAACGGTGAGAAATCAGGATAATCGAAACCCCTCGATCGCGCAGTTTACGCACGATTTCATAGAGATCTTCCGATTCCCGGCGCGAAAGCGCTGCGGTCGGTTCATCCATGATCAGGATTTTCATGTTCTGGGAAAGCGCTTTGGCAATTTCAACCAATTGCTGCTGAGCCACGGAAAGCGCGCCCATGTTCTCAACCGGGCTGATATCAGAGCCGAGCGACTCCAAAAGACGTTTGGCCTCTTTGTTTGTCTCACCCCATTTGATCCATTTAATGCCGCTGGTCAGCTTTTCATGTCCCATGAAAATGTTTTCCGCGACGGTCAGATCCGGATATGCGGCAAGATGCTGATAGATGGCGGCAATTCCATACCGGGCCGCCACCAGCGGATCTGTCACTGTGATTTTTTTGCCTTCGAGGATGATCTCACCTCCGTCCGGTTGATGTACTCCCGTGAGAACCTTAATGAAAGTTGATTTTCCAGCACCATTCTCACCCATCAACGCATGGATTTCGCCTTTCTTCAGATTGAAATGGGTATTGTCCAATGCCTTTACACCTGGGAATACCTTCGTGATATTCTTCATTTCAAGCAAATATTCTTCTGACATTCCAACTCCTGACTCCAGTTTGGAGGGTATCCATTTGTAGTAGATAAATTATTACCGGTTTTTGGGGACTGGTCGATGACAAAAAATAAAGTCTCTGTGCCTTTTTTTCAAATTCAGGATTGATCGGCAACTACATCAGGAAAATATGCCTGGAATTTCTTTTCTGACAGGATAATCCCGAAAAGATTTTCCTCCGAAATTTCCAGGCAACATTCAGTTTTTATTCCAGGTAAAAAACCTGCTTCATCAGCGGCTGTGCACCAGATTCGGGATCCATTTCCATGATCAGAATATCTATCATATATTCGTTCCAGCGGTCAACAATCGGGCTGCCAGCCTGGGTTTTTGCTGCAAAGTCAGTCCCTTTTTCACATTCATAATAGCCAAACATTTCATTCCCAACATTCCAGATCGAATAGTTACGGATGCCCGCTTCTTTCAGCACCACTACCATCTCCGGCCAAATTTCACGATGCCTTTTTTCATATTCAGGCAGGCTGCCTTCTTTGATCAACGCCTTCCATGCATATCGTTCCATGATCCTGTTTTCCTGTTTCTTCGTTACGCAATTTACCTCAATCGAGGAATTCCTCGCGAATCGTAACGCCGAAGTCTCTGGCGATAGCCCGCAAGTCGTCATCCTGAATCGTCTGCCGGATGCCTTGTCCCATGCTCATAGCCAGAACATATATTTGAGCAGCCTTCTCAATCGTATGCATCAGACCAAAGGTCGTATCACAGTCCGGGCCGGACACAAAAAGACCGTGATGCGCCCAGACAATGGCATCGAATTCCTTCATCAGCTCACTGGAGGCCAGCGCAATTGCGCTGCCGCCCGGAACCATCCAGGGCACAACCCCCACGCCGCCGGGAAAGACCACCGGACATTCCGTAGCGCTTTTCCAGAGGACACGCGAAAAATCACGATTGGTAAGCGGAATGACATAGGTCAGCGCGATTAAATTTGCCGGATGGGCATGATAAATCAGGCGATTCATCCCATGGGTAGCTGTCATCCGAACCGAATGATTCAGCAAATGCGACGGAAGTTCACTGGTCGGCCGCCCGCCCTTCTCGAGACCATAGACGATGCGGTAACAATCTCCGGCATCGTTGATTTCAACGATGCAAGCATTGTCCTGAGGCGCCAGAGCCATATTACGCATGTATCTCCCACTGCCGGTAACCAGGAAATACGCATTTTTCAGATTATCGGCTTGTATTCCCAACGCGACCCAACCACCGGGAGTTTCTTTAAAGAATGCCTTGCTGGCCGCAATATCCTCTTCACGCATACGGTAGCTCAGATTGCCCC
>CALCQT010000372.1 GCA_937894825.1 uncultured Anaerolineaceae bacterium | reverse complement strand
GCCCTGTTCCTTGTCAATATCCTGTTTTCATCGATTTTTTCAGTCTGTCCCTTCTTTGTGAAAAGGGCGTTGCAGCCAACACCGCAGCGCCCTCTTCTATTCGGGTCTTCATCCGGAATGTCTGTACCTGTTTTCAGGTTGTCAAAGTGTATTTGTGAAATTATTCATTATAATAACTGGCGGAGGCAGCAAAGAAATCCTCCTTTTTTATTGCATAACCGCTTTCCGATAATCGTATGGCCCCATACAGTATTTAGGAAAGCGGTTTTTGTATGGTTTTTGCTTGACATTTCTCACTATTTCCCCGGATATTGTTCCCGACCTGTTTTTTTCTCTTGACGATTAAAAAAATAAAGTGTATTGTTGAGTTGTTCATAAGTTGTTTGCATATTTGAGACACGTGTCTCAAAAAAAATCAGAAAGACTTGTTTTGAGAAGATGAACTACAAGGAGCTATCTCAATTATTGGGCATTTCCCGTGCGCAATTAGACCGTGTTCTGAACAACCGAGCCAATGTCAGCGAGACCACCCGCAAGGAAATACTCGCCAAAATCGAAGAAATTGGGTTCAAACCCAATTCAGTCGGAAAAGCATTGGCGTTGCAAAGGAAGATGTCGTTCGGAATTATCCTTTCCTCCGACCTTTCGGCAACCGGGACGCATATCTATTCCAGGATCCACGAAGGCATGATGATCGCGGCGGAACAGATGCAAAATCGCGGCGCCAAATTCGAATTTCGTCACCTGAAAAGCGGACAGGGACAAGAACAGGCTGAAGTGATCCGCGAGATGGTCGCGGACGGGCACAAGGCGATCGCGTTGTCCCGGGAAGACCTCTCGGATGAATTGACCGAAGCGATTGACGAAGCGATGAAGCAGGGGGTCAAATTCGTCTATTACTCAAACCGGAATGCCATCCGCAATCCGGCCCCGCAGTATGCCTATGTTTTAGCCAGTGACAACCGTACAGAAGGCTTGATGGCCGCCAAATTGATGGACAAATTCTTGAACGGCAACGGGAAAGTGGTTCTGATCAGCGGTCTGACAAAAAACCGCATCCACCAGGCCCGTATCGACAGCGCACAGGAATTCATCGAAAAAAACAATCGCAGCAGACTTTCAATCAGCGCAATTTACCGCGATGTCTATCCACAGCAAACCGCCCGTGACATTGCGAAGCGTATTCTTCAACGACATCCGGACGTCAACGGCGTCATCATCAGTTGCGGACACAGCGTTGACATGGCGGAAATCCTCTCAGCCAGGTCCGGCGGCGGCAAAATCCGGATCATCGCCTTTGATTTTACGGAAAAAGGAGAAAGGTGCCTTGAAACCAATCAACTGGATGCGTTGATCGGGGTGGATTTGCGAAAAGTCGGTTATGACACGATCAAAGCGATTTATGACTTCACTTTAGGCGGAACTGTCGAACCGCTGGAAGTGATGCCGGTAATCCAAATCAAGCTGTCCGAAAAATAACAGGTCGTGAAAAAGAGAAAAGGAAGATGAAGAGAATATGAAGATATCTGCGTTCCCTAAATGTTATATCGATGACATTTCCGTAAAAAGGACCATGTCGATTTTTGATTGGATCGAAATATCGAAGACGTTGGGAGCGGAAGGGCTGGAGATGTACGAAGGCTTCTTTACCTCGCTGGACAACGGGTACATTGATTCAGTCGGCGAAGCCATCCATAAGGCCGGATACGCCATGCCAATGCTATGCGCCTCTCCCAACTTTACCGCGCCGGACCCTGAGGAACGAAAACGGTCCATGGACCACCAGATCGACATGATCCGGGTGACCAGCCGTCTGGGCGGACCGAAGGCAGCCTGCCGGGTTTTAAGCGGACAGCGTTACCCTGAAGTCAGCCGGGAACAGGGTGTTGAATGGGTGGTATCTTCGATCCAATCCCTGCTGCCGGTCGCAAAAGAATACGATGTGGTGCTGGTCATCGAAAACCATTACAAAGACGGCTATTGGAAATATCCGGAATTCGCT
>CALCQT010000371.1 GCA_937894825.1 uncultured Anaerolineaceae bacterium | reverse complement strand
AGCGACAGCCGCCTGCCAATGTCCCCAACCAAGCGGGGCAAAGAGCGGAGCCAGCACATTACCGATGGAAGCCAGAATGGATTCACCGGCGTCTACCATCTGCAGCGACCAATTGAAAGTCGAAGTGAACCAAACCGCTGCACAGGCCAGGAAAATGATTGTACCGGCTTTCCTGACAAAGGCTTTTCCGCGATCCCACATGTGAATCAGCAGACCTTTCAGTGTCGGCCAATGGTAAGCAGGAAGCTCCATAACAAACGGTGCCGGATCACCGGAAAACAGCTTTGTTTTCTTTAGAATGATTCCGGAGGTAATAATGGCGGCGATTCCGATAAAATAAGCGGACGGAGCGACTAAACTGCTTCCCGGGAACAGCGCACCGGTCAGCAAAGCGATGATCGGCAGCTTCGCGGAACACGGGATAAATGTCGTCGTCATAATCGTAATCTTGCGGTCACGGTCATTTTCAATGGTACGCGCAGCCATCACTCCCGGCACACCGCATCCGGTTCCAATCAGAATCGGAATAAAGGATTTACCGGAAAGACCAAAGCGGCGGAAAATGCGGTCCATCACGAAAGCAATCCGGGCCATATACCCGCAGTCTTCCAGGAAAGCCAGCAGGAAAAACAACACCAACATCTGAGGAAGGAAGCCGAGCACAGCGCCGATACCGGCGACAATACCATCCAGAATCAAAGAGTGAAGCCAATCCGCAGCATTTATCGAGACAAGCAGACTCTCGATCGCCGGGGGAATAATATCACCGAAAAGAACATCATTTACCCAGTCGGTCATCATCGTACCGACGGTAGAAATTGAAAGGTAATATACCAGGAACATGACCAGCGCAAAAATCGGCAACCCCAACCAGCGATTGGTCACGATCCGGTCGATTTTGTCAGAGGTGGTCATGGCGACTTTACGCCGCGAAACCGTGCTTTCCATCAAACCGGAGATAAAATCGTAGCGTTCGGATGTGATGATACTGACACTGTCATCATCCATGGCATTTTCTGTCGCAGCGACAATCGTCTCAATTTTCGCCAGTGTTTCCTCTGAAAGCGCAAGATTATCAGCGACTTTCTCGTCCCGTTCGAACAATTTAACTTCGAACCAGCGCTTGTGATCTTCCCCCACCGTCGAAGGAAGCAAACTGCCGATCTGGCTCAACGCTGCTTCGACAGAATCGGAAAAGTGAACCGGCTTCGGTAACATTCTTGGTTTCCGGCCTGCCAATTCAACCGCGGCAGCGGCTGCATCTTTACTGCCTTCACCCTTCACCGCAGCGGTTTCCACCACCAGGACGCCCAATTTGTCGGCCAGCTTCGCAACATTGATTTTGTCGTCATTTTTCCGCACGACATCCATCATGTTCAGCGCCACAACCATAGGGGTGCCAATTTCAAGTAACTGTGTCGTCAAATAAAGATTTCGCTCAATATTTGAAGCGTCCACAATATTTAGAATCACATCCGGTTCATCATTGACAAGATAATCCCTTGAAACGACCTCTTCCAAAGAATAAGGAGAGAGGGAATAAATGCCGGGGAGATCCTCAACAGTAACGCCGGATTCTCCGCGAAGTTTTCCGGATTTTTTCTCAACCGTAACGCCAGGCCAGTTCCCTACATACTGACTGCTTCCGGTCAAATCGTTGAACATGGTTGTTTTTCCACTGTTCGGGTTTCCAGCTAATGCTATTCTGATATTCATAAAACAACTTTCCTCTTGCTATAAGTTAGGTTAAGCTAACCTGATCCGAAAAAAAATTACAGGACTTCAATCATCTCGCTGTCTTGCTTCCGAAGAGAGAGTTCATATCCACGGACGGTTACTTCGATCGGATCACCCAGTGGGGCGACTTTGCGTACATAAACTTCAACGCCTTTTGTAATTCCCATATCCATGATCCGGCGCTTCACAGCCCCCTCACCGTGTAACTTAACAACTTTGACGGTTTGTCCACACGCCACGTCTCTTAATGTGTTCATTCCAATCCCTTTCATTTCGATTTCATCAAGAAAACGCTCCGGTTCCTACAACCGAAACGGTATCTCCACAGATAAAAATAAAATCAAACAAGAATCCGCTGTGCAAGCGCTTTATTAAGAGCAACGCGAGTACCTTTGATATTCAGGATTACATTTCCGCCCATCTCGTTCACGATACTGACATATTCACCTTCAACAAAACCCAAGGTTGAAAGAAAGCGACGAACATCATCTTTCCCGGTTACTTTACGAATCTGATTAAATTCCCCTGGAGTTGTCATTGTGATTGGCATCATCATCTCCTCAGTTACCTTACTTGAGATCTAAAAGTTTCGTCACACACATTATCGCATGTTAGCAAACTCTAACTAACATTAGTTATATCACGTCTGGCCAATCTCTGTCAATATTTGGTACGCGATTTCACAAACTGAGATTCTGCCTCGGTATCCTATGGGTTTCAGGATTTAAAGTAACGAATGTCATTATTGACAATGAAAAAAATATCTGTAGAATTTTATTAACGCGCGTAAGGTAATACGCGATAATTAGAAAACCGGGAAAAAAATGACAATTAATAATACAAAAAGACCAACCCAATCCGATGTCGCAAAACTGGCGAATGTATCACGGGCCACGGTTTCATTTGTGTTGAGCGAAAAGGAGCAGCAACGAATTCCCATTTCCGAAGAGACAAAACGACGGGTTTTCGAAGCGGCCCGTGCCTTGAACTATTCCCCTGACCCGGTAGCGCAAATGCTGGCCAGCGGCAATAATCATCTTGTCGGTGTTTTCAGTTATGAAAGACTATTCCCGATGCAAAGAGATGATTTTTATTATGAATTTCTGCTTGGGATCGAAATGGGAGCCTCAACATCCGGCTACAACGTCATTCTTTTTACCCGGGATGAGTCCAGCAACGGAGAACGATTGGTTTTTCCACGCGGCCATAATCAACTCCGGCTTGCGGATGGGACCATTTTTCTGGGTTCACAGCCCAATCGAAACGAATTATCCCGCTTGATGGATGAGAATTATCCCTTTGTTCACATTGGGAAGCGGGATGTCCCGGGAAAACAGATCAGTTGGGTGGCCTGTGACTACATGTCCGGGAGTGAAAGAATAACCGATCATCTGGCCCGGCAGGGACATCATAACTACGCCTACATTGGGCCGAAAGAGCATAATGAATCCAACCTGGACAAACTCGCCGGAATCGACCGGGCTTTATCGCGATACGAACAATGCAGCATCCGAAAATATGATGAAGAGCTGCTAAAGTCAGGTAAAACGATTTCCGAAATCGAAGGACTTTCCTTCTGTACTGCCATCCTGTGCAGTTATGAGACGACCTTCCATCATGTCGTCGACTTCCTTTTTCGGAATGGCAGGAAAATTCCCGATGACCATCATGTCGTCAGTCTGGCCAATATTTCCGATTATCAACAACTGTCTTTTTCACCGACTTATCTCCATGTCAACCGCCCTATGTGGGGCGAAAAAGCTTTTTCAACACTTTTGGAAATCCTCGACACACCCGCAAAAAGCCCACTGCAAATCCGCATCCCCTGTGACATTGTCTACGGGGATTGACCTTTGATTGTTAAACAGATGTCCCATCAAAGGGGGTGAACCGAACATTTTCATTGGTTAGTCAATTTTTTTCAAAATAAAAAGGAGAAAAAATGAAAAAAATTATTTTGTTGGCTCTTGTCTTTTGCCTGTTATTTTCGGCAACCGCTGTCATGGCACAGGAACCGGTAAAAGTGCTTTTTACCACCTGGCTTGACAATGAACTGCTGCAGGGAATCGTCGCTGACTTCAACAGTCAAAATCCCGACATCGTCGTTGAATTGGTTTCAATCCCGGTTGACCAGTATATTACGAAAGTCGCTGTTCAATTGGCCGGCAGCAATCCACCGGACATCGGATGGCAGTTTGAACGCGTCGCCACTTCCTGGCTTGACATGGGCGCTTTCGCAGACATCTCTGAAATCAAAGACGACCCGAACTTCAACTATGCCGATCTGGCATTGCCGCCGCAGGGCTTATGGAAAAAAGATGATGTCCTCTACGGGCTGCCTTTCTCAACCGCGCCATTCTTCATCTCTTACAACGTAGATTTGTATGAACAGGCCGGATTGCAGACACCCAAAGAATCCATTGAAAAAGGTGAATGGACCTGGGAACGCCTCGCTGCGGACGCGAAGGCGATCGACGATCTGGGACCGAATATTTATGGGTTCGTCTCCAAAGACAACCTCATCAAATCCAATCCCTGGATGAATATTATGCCGGCAATCTGGGCCTACGGCGGCGACGCCTTTGGCACCGAAGGTAATGAATGTAAACTCGCCGAACCGGAAGCAGTCGCTGCGCTTTCAATTTTCCAGAAACTGTTTACCGAAGGTGGAATCGTTCCGCTCGGTGAAGAAGTGAAATTCATGAACGGAAACATCGGCCTTTACATCAATCAATTGGGCGCCCTCAAAGATTTCACCGAAGTCAATTTTGAAATCGTCCCGACGCCCTCCGGTCCGGCAGGGTTCTTCCCGGCAGTCGGCCAGGCGGGTATGGTGGTCTTCAACGCCGGGAAACACAAAGCCGAAGCGCTTGAATTCCTCAAGTTCTTCCTGAGTGAAGAAACTTCGCTGAAGTTGGCGCAGTCCTTCCCGCAAATCCGCGAAAGTGTCCTGGCGACCGATGTAATTTACGACACCTACGCGTCAATTCCACGGGAAGATCTGAAAGCCGCTGTGGTTGATTCGATCGTCAACGGCAGAGTTCTCCCTTCTCATGAAAATTTCGAGAAAATCGATCTGATGCTGCAGCCTTATTTTGAAAACATTTGGAATGGTGCGGATATCGCCACCGAAATGGCAGCAGGTTGCGAGGCCATTGCGGGTTACCTTAACTAACAACGCGTCTATCAAGCCCCGGATCCTTCAGGACCTGATTTCTTATCAGAAATTCGGAATTTGAAAGAAATACCAGTGGTTCTCTTATTTTCTTCGCAGTGCGAAGAAAAAGAGAACCACCACACACAAATTTATTCTATCAGATTTCATCCGGTGAGCCTTCGAGACAATCGTTGCACTTCACAGCAATCTGGACGATGAAAAAAGATTTGCTGGATTGTTCGCCATGAAAGATATGAACAATCCAACAAAACCATAGCTTTCTCTGAAAATCCTCCGGAAATCCGGTGGAAAGGTTACCTGTTGTTTCTGGCAGTAATGCCGCAATTACGGAAGGATGTTTCAATGGCAGTCAATACACAAAAAATGAAGCCTATTTTAACTGCAAGATTGAGAGAATCGTTGATCGGATACCTTTTTATCCTGCCTCAGTTTCTAGGTTTTCTCTTATTTGTAATTCTTCCAGTCGTTTCGATTTTTTATTTCAGTTTCCAGGACCGCAACCTGTTAATGGGAACTTCCAAATTTATCGGGCTGGACAATTACAAATTTATGTTTCAGAGTGATCCTTATTTCAAAAAAGTGCTGACGAACAGCCTGGTTTTTATGGCGGGGCTGGTCCCGGCCAACATCTTTCTGGCCCTCTCTCTGGCATTATTACTTTCCCGAAAAATCGCCGGGATCACGCTATTCAGAACGCTTTTCTTTTCACCGGTCATCACTTCAGTGGCAGCATGGATCATCATATGGAAATTCATGCTGCAGAACAACTCAGGGACAATCAATCAGATTCTGTCACTGGTTGGAATCACCGGGCCGAACTGGCTTAATCAGGCCCCGTATGCAATGATCGCAGCGATTCTGACCCTGGTCATTAAAAACGTGGGATTGAACACGGTAATATTCGTTGCCGCAATAAAAGATATCCCTGAAGAGTTGTTGGAGGCTGCCAAAATCGACGGTGCGAATCAGGGACAGACAATCCGAAAGATTATGCTCCCGTTGATATCCCCCTCCGTGCTGCTTGCCGTCATCCTCACGGTCATCGGGGCTTTGAGCGTTTTTGACCATATAATGCTGCTGACCAACGGCGGACCGCAAAACAGCACCATGGTGCTTTCGTTCTACATGTATTTTCAGGCTTTCAAGCTGTATGAAGTCGGTTATGCCAGCGCGCTGGCGGTGGTTCTATTCCTGGTAACGCTCGGATTGACCGTGGTTCAGTGGCAGCTAAAAAGCAAATTCGTCTATCTGGAAGAATAGAGAGCGCAAAATGAAAAATCCTATCCCCAGATTCAGAATACCGGTCAATTTACCGGTGTACATCCTTCTGATTATGATTGTCTTGCCATTCATTTTCCCGTTTTATTGGATGATCAGCAGTTCCGGAAAAACAATTACGGAGATTTTTCAATACCCGCCAACTTTTTTCCCGAAAGCATGGCAATGGACAAATTATTCAAGAATCTTCGAATTCCAGCCTTTTTTGCGCCAGTACTTTAACAGTATTTATATTACGCTGGTCGTTACTGTCAGCGTACTGATCGTTTCCTCCTTTTCGGGGTATGCCTTCGCAAAAATCAGGTTTTATGGAAAGAATTGGATATTCCTGTTGATGCTCACCGGATTGATGATGCCGGTTGAAGTCACAATTATCCCAAATTTCATCCTGATGCAAAAATTAAACCTGATCAATACGCACGTTCCATTATTGGTTATTCCGGTTTTCGGATCAGCTGGCATTATCGGGATGTTCATCATGCGGCAATTTTTCCTGAGTTTCCCTTCCGAACTGGCCGATGCGGCGAAAATTGATGGGCTATCCACATTCGGAATATTCTTCAAAATAGCACTGCCCTTATCAAAATCTGCCCTTTCAACCGTCGCGATTTTGACATTTCTCAAGGTTTGGAATTCTTATCTTGAGCCATTAATTTATATAAATGACAAAAAGCTCTTTACACTTCCGCTGGCATTACCAAGCTTTGTGGATAGTATGGGCGGACCGGTATATGAAGTGCAGCTTGCCGCGACCACACTGTCGGTGCTCCCGGTATTGATTTTTCTGTTCATTGCGCAGCAAACGATTGTGGAAAGCTTCGCACAGTCAGGGATCAAAGGGTAATTCTGACACAGAAAATGGCATTATCTGTAATCCGGGCATTGCAGCTCGAAATAAAAAAATAACGCTTCAATAAGCAATTTACTAAAGGACACGAAATTAATATGGAACATGAAAAGAGAGTCGATATTGTCATTGCGGGTGGGGGTTTGGGAAGTGTCGCTGCGGCTCTGTCCGCGGCAAGAATGGGCCGACACGCCGTCATTGTCGAGGAGACCGGTTGGTTAGGCGGACAGTTGACCACGCAGGGTGTACCGCCGGACGAACACGCCTGGATTGAGGACACCGGATGCACGGCCAGCTATCGGGTCCTGCGAAATGGCATTCGCGATTTCTACCGAAGAAACTATCCGTTAAATGAAGCGGTAAAAGCGCACCCGCGCTTCAATCCGGGGATGGGAAATGTCTCCAAACTATGCCATGAGCCAAAAGTGTCGCTGGCAGTCCTGAATGAAATGATCGCCCCCTATTTGGGCAATAAGAGAATTGAAGTTCTGCTCCGTCACAAAGTCGTCGCTGCGGAAACAGCCGGGGACAAAGTGTCGGCGTTAACAGTCCGTAATCTCGAAAACGGAACCGAGATCATCCTCAGAGGGGACTATTTCATCGACGGGACCGAATTGGGTGACCTGCTGCCGCTGACCGGTACCGAATACGTGGTCGGCGCGGAAAGCCAGGACCAAACCGGTGAGCTCCACGCGCTCCCGGGAGCACCGGATCCATTGGACCAGCAATCTTTTTCGTGGTGTTTCATTCTTGATTATGACGAAGGAAACGATCATACGATCGAAAAACCGCAAGCTTATGACTTTTGGAAAAATTATCAGGCCGAATTTTGGCCCGATAAAATGCTTAGTTGGAACACTTCCGACCCGATCGATCTCCACTGCGTCCACCGTCCAATTTTTACCGGGCCGCGTGACGACAGAACCGGCAATGATTTGTGGCATTTTCGCCGGATTCTGTATAACCAATACTATCCGAAGAATTTCTATCCCAGCGATATCGTCGTGGTCAACTGGCCGCAGATTGATTACTGGCTGGGCACACTGGTGGATGTGCCGGAGAATACTTACCATGAAAGCCTGTACCAGGCAAAACAACTCAGTTTATCGCTGATGTACTGGATGCAAACGGAAGCGCCACGCATTGACGGTGGTTATGGCTACCGGGAATTGCGCTTGCGGGGGGACATTTCAGGTGGTTCCGATGGCTTGGCCATCGCACCGTACATCCGGGAAGGGAGACGCATCGTCTCCGAATTCACTGTCCTGGAACAGCACGTAGGGGTGGAGGCCCGCAAAGGTCTCATTGGAGCTGAAAATTTTGCAGACTCCATTGGCGTCGGCAGCTACCGGATTGACCTCCATCCTTCCTATAAGCGGAACTATGTGGATATTACGAACTGGCCCTACCAGATCCCATTGGGAGCGCTGATCCCTGTCCGCACCGAGAACTTACTGCCGGCGTGCAAAAACATCGGCACGACGCATATCACGAATGGTTGCTACCGGCTGCACCCGACCGAATGGAATATCGGTGAAGCGGCGGGAGCCCTGGCAGCCTATTGTCTGAACCACGGGATGAAACCCAAAGAGGTCAGAAATGACAGAAAAAAGCTTTCCGATTTTCAAAAATTCCTGGCCGAAAAATTAGGATTCCAATTATCCTGGCCGGAAGATATCCGAACCACACCACGGACAAAAGATGATCCGCTAGGCATTTAGAGTCTCTGAATTCCGGTTTTACCCCACAGAGGTTCTGCCGCGCGCAAAAAAAAGCGAATTGCAGAACCTCAAAACCTATAGAAACAAATCATTCACAGGACGTAAATAATATGCGAGACATCATAATAAAAATTGAACCGGATGGCGCTGGAATATTTCCGCCGAAGTTAAATCCATGGATTTCTGAAAAATATCCTGTCAACAACGATGAAATAGAGATTATCGTCTATGCAGCAAATGGCCATGTATTTTCCGGATGGTCCGGAGACGTTGGAAACAGTGATACGAACGGGATTCCATTACGAGTCAAAGATACCGGTGAAAAAAGAACGGTCACCGCGCATTTTTCGCCGGCCCGCACGAATAAGTCGAAATTAATAGTCCGGTCGGATTTTGACAATGGAAACGCGATCCTTCGTTACATCGATCAAGTGGGGAGAATCGTGATCATTGAACCCAAACAGATCAACGACTGTACCAATATCTGGTGGCATTTTACGCTTGAGGGCATCGAACCCGGAGAGGCGATCATCATCGACACCAATCATTCTCCCATCGCCGGTGATTGCCAACCCGTCTACAGCTATGACGGCGTTCACTGGTCCCGTTTCTCGAGTCAAAAGCCGCCTTATACCCAAATATTTACGCAATCAAAAGTTGAAATCGCCAGAAATATTCCCTATCCTTACAGCAGGGTTATTTCACTATCCAATGACCCGGCCTCAAATAAGATTTGTCATATTTTTTCTTTGTGCAAATCTGAAAGTGACCTGGACGTCTGGGCGTTCCGGATAACTGATCCCGAAATTAACGACGAAGACAAAAAAATCCTGTGGGTCCAGGCGAGGTCGCACGCGTTTGAAAGCCATAGCTCATGGGTGGCGGAAGGATTTCTGCGCTGGGTTTGCGGCGACTCCGAACCGGCGGCGCAGTTGCGCAAAACATTTCAGATCTTCGTAATCCCTGTCCTTGATGTCGATAATGTGTACCGTGGCGGAGCAGGAAAATCTCAGTGGAATTCGCGGCATCAACCCGCAGATCTTAACCGTGATTGGGGAAAGGCCCCGCTCTGGAATGTTACCCAATGCATCACACAAAAGCTCAGAACACTAAATGCCAGTCATGAATTTCTGGGGTTCCTGGATTTACACAGTCCATGGTTTTACCAGGGCCCGGAATTTTATATCAACAAAATGGATCCGGATCTCGGAAAAAGTTTTTTCACATTGTTTTCAGAGTACGTAAGAACCGATGGCAATCCGAACACATGGAATTCCTGTTGGTTTGTGACCGAATCAGAGGATCAGTTAATGAGTCAGGGCGTGGGCTTCTTCGGTAGTGATGACAATCCATTGCCAATATTCAGATACAAATTGGAAGAACCCGCTGAATTCGTCGCTTCAACCGGTTGGGTGGTAAATGAAAAAATCATCGATCCGAAAAAATCGCTGTCGATCACAGTCGAGATTCCACACTGGAAAGATGACTCCGGTGTGCTCATAACGAAGGAAGGTCTGTTGGGATTTGGGGCGTGCCTGGGTATGGCAACGAAAGCTTTTATGGATCTCCCGATTCGGCAAAATGCCAAACAGGAGTAATCCTCGGGATTGCCAGATTTCTTTTACAAAAGATCTCGGAAACAGAAAATTCATCTGACCCTGTGTAAATCGCAGGATCAGGTGAACTATGATTATTCTTTTATACTTCAGATTCTTTCAAAACCAGGCTCTTTTTTACTTTGATACTTTGCTTCCAGGATAGTGCAAAAACGAAAAAGAAAGCGACGGTATAGAGAATCAGAAGTCCCAAAGAAATCAGGTTTTTGTATCGGATACAGAAATAAATTGCGGTACATCCCAAAACCACCA
Organism: uncultured Anaerolineaceae bacterium; assembly: GCA_937894825.1. Taxonomy (GTDB): domain Bacteria; phylum Chloroflexota; class Anaerolineae; order Anaerolineales; family Anaerolineaceae; genus Flexilinea. Next base: position 5,934 of record CALCQT010000371.1, on the reverse strand, counting down.
GCAAAAATTCAAGTACCCAGGTAGAATCCAGATTTACCTGATATCGTTTCTTCTGCCAGCCTTGTCCGCCCTGAACTTCAGCGTATTTCGGCGTCCGGACAAATGCCCAAACCCGGTTGGTCAGCAATGCTTTTCCCGCCTCAATCGTATTGCTCAGACTGACGCCAAAACCAAGCAGGAATTGAACAATCAGATTAACAATGTTTTTTCGCACGGACAGCCCTTGCGATTTCAAGGCAACAATCATCGAAATCCAGGGCGCGATGGAACAAAACACGATCGTAACAAAAAGAATGATCGCGCCAATATAATCCAAAACCACACCGGGAGAAGCTTTCGCCAGATCCTGATAATCTCCCACCAATTCCAACGCCGAAGGATCAATCCAGCCGAAATTACCAACATTAAAGATCGTTGTGAAGCAGATCAGGAGGAAAGAACCCAGCATCAACGGATGAAGCATATAACCGGTCAGATGAATAAAGGCCTGTAGCTTTTGTTTAAAATTGAAATTCTTATTCCGCATCACTTCGGGAAGCAATTTCTTGGCTGTCCGCAGCGAGCCGCAAGCCCAACGAGCCTGCTGACGTTTAAAACTGGGGACAGTCGGTGGAATTTCCGCGGGACTCACCAAATCGTTCAGGAATATGACATGATATCCGCAACGACTCTGGATTCGATAACTTAAATCAAGGTCTTCGGCCAATGTATCAGCCTGCCAACCGCCGGCTTCCTGAATGGCTGATTTGCGGATCACACCGCCAGTCCCGTTAAAATTCTGGCAGCAATTCGCCGCATAGCGGCCGGTCTGTTCAATCAGAAAATGAACATCGATCCCAATCGCGATCGCTTTCGTCAACATATTGAAATCGCGATTCAGGTGCCCCCAACGGCTCTGCACAATCGCCAGCGTGTCATCTTCGCCAAAATAGGGAACGGTCCGCAACAGAAAATCCTCCGGCGGAACAAAATCCGCGTCAAAAATCGCGATAAACTCCGCCTCGGAAATCTCAAGCGCATGTTGCAGCGCACCGGCTTTGTATCCGGTACGTTTTTCTCTGCGAACAACATCAATATTAACGCCTTTTTTCTGATACCCGCTCACAATTTCATCAATCAGATCTTTTGTATCATCGGTAGAGTCATCCAAAACACGGACGCTCGCATCCGCAGTTCCGTATGCCTCTACCGCCGCAACACTTGCGTCAATCAACCTGCGAACCACATACCGTTCGTTATAAACGGGCAGATGGATAGATACTTTCGGGTGATATTCCGGATTATTCGGCAAAACCGGCTTTTTATAACGACGCGTCGCAAAAAGCAGATAATAATGGTTAAAGCCATATAAAAAGAACAAAACCGTAAAAATCATCGAAAGGGTAAAAGCCAAGATCTGAGTGAACGTCATGGTTTGTTATATCCTGCCATCTTCAATTTTTTCCCAAAAAAAAATGCCTTAACAAGTAAAGCATTCATTCCGCCAAAAGTATTTTTTTATTCACAAATAAACATAGCGGGCCAACAACATGCGCCCATTTTTTATTCTTTTTCACATCGTTTATGAAAAAAAAGATCCGGACAGCTTCCGACACAATTTTTGGGTACATTGAACTATTCCAGAAAATAAAAGATGTTCCCCCACTTAATCGTATCATTGCGTCCTAATTATACGTTCTTTTATCATTTTATGGAATACTGAACCGTGATTCCATCATTTAGAATTTGGAAAGGCGCCTTGAATTCCAAATTCTGAGCAAACGAAACTGCAGCCAAACGCAGGCCGCTTTGTTACCGGTATCCTTCCGCCTGTAAATTAAACAGCCGGGCATAAGCGCCATCTTTCAGGATCAATTCGTCATGGCTGCCGATCTCCAAAACCCGTCCATCCGATAACACAACAATCCGATCCGCCATGCGCACCGTCGAAAACCGGTGGGAAATCAGGATGGCGATACGATCCTCAATCAACGCACCGAATCGTTGAAACACAGCATATTCCGCCTGTGCATCCAACGCTGAAGTCGGTTCGTCCAGCACAAGCACTTCAGATTTCCGCATAAAAGCCCTTGCCAGAGCAATTTTCTGCCATTCGCCGCCGGACAATTCAAGTCCTTTTTCCCAACGGCGCCCCAACATTGTATCATACCCTGCCGGCATCCGGGCAATCATCTCGCTTGCGCCGCCCCGGTCCGCGGCATCCTGAATCCGGGCGAAATCGTCCATCGCATCAATTTGCGCAAAAGCAATGTTTTCCCGTACCGTAAACTGATAGCGAACAAAATCCTGGAAAATCACGCCAAAGCACTGGCGTAAACTGGTGAGATTGTATTCTCGCAGATCAACGCCATCCAGCAGGATCTGTCCTTCTGTCGGATCATAAAGGCGCGTAACCAGTTTGATCAAGGTGGTTTTTCCCGCTCCATTCAGCCCGACCAGCGCGATTTTTTCGGAAGGGCGAATGTGCAGATTGATGCCTCGCAAAACATCGTTCTCGGCGCCCGGATAACGGAACGATACATTTCGGAACTCAATACCGTCTTGAATGACTTCCGGCGCCGGAATGCCATCCGCCGGCGAAACAATCTGCGGCTCAAGCTTCAAATACGTCATCAGGTTATCCAGGAACAGATTACTCTCATAAAGCCGGTTCAAACTGTCCAGAAGCGACCGGAAGGAGACCTGAGATTGACGGAAAATCGTCAGCAGCATGGTCATATCCCCCAGCGTCACCATTCCCGCGATCGTGCGCATAACGATCCAGGCATAACTGCCATAGTAACCGAGATTGGATACCAGTCCCCAACCGACGCCGGCAAAAGAACGTTGCTTCGCGATTTGCCGGTCTTCCTGATAAAAGCGGGTGAACAGGTCGCGGTACCGTCCAAGCAGTGACTCGCCAAGCCCAAAAAGTTTAATTTCTTTGACTGTTTCATTACTCGTCAGCAGCATTTCAATGTAATTGAGGAGCCTTGATTCCGGCGCCCGATGATTCACGACCCGGAAGGCCCGTTCGGCATACTGTGATTGAGATAAGAAGGCGGGGATCGCGGTAATAAAAACTACCAGCGCCAGCCACGGACTGAAATCCCACAACAATACCACCAGCGAGAAAATTGTAATGGTTTGCTGCCCCATTTGCAGTGTGGCGTTGACAATATTCAGCGCACTGATGTCCGCTTGCCGGCGGGCGTTTTGCAGCGTGTCATAAAATTCGGGGTTTTCAAAAAACTGCAGATCCAGGCTGATCGACTTTCGAATAATCAGCGTATTTACGTGGTTGACCAGCTGATACTGCAAAATTTTGTCAAAATATGTCCGCATCGTGCCGACGACGGAGCTGATCAGAACCAGCCCAAATTCCAGCAAAAGATAAGGGCCGACGAAAAGCAACCCATCGACAGGGGCCAATTCCCGGGCAGCTGCTGTCATGACCGAATCAATGATCAATTTTCCCGCCCAAGCCTGAGCCGCCGGCAGAAAAGACGTGATCAATGTCAGGAAAATTTCCACCATTGCCGCGGATTTACCCGCCGCCCACACCAACCGAAACGCCTCGGGAGTGTTTCGAAGAGCTGCAAAAAACGCTTGAACCCGGGAGATCATTCTTTGCAGGAGCGCAGCTTCATGATTTTGTTGGGAATCAAGCGTGTCTGAATTCAATTGCAGTCTCCGTTTCTAAGGCAGGCCGATGAGAAACATAGAGCAAAGCACGGTCCACTTTTCAATGCAACCTAATTATAATTGGGGTCTCGAAAAAAAAGCGAAAGGTGTACGCGATTAGATCGTATAAACGCCCGTTATCCGGCTGTCAGCGTTGAAGTCATCTCCGTTTGATCAGAATATACCGCCGTACTATGCCGTTCGATCAACTGTCCTGAAGTTTGGATACGACAAAACGGATATTCCGCATGCTGGATCCGTTTCAGCAGCATCTCAACTGCAAACTTCCCGATGAAAGAACGGGAGATTCGCATCGTCGTCAACGCCGGCGTACTGATCGCGCTGAAGGGGATGTCATCCACGCCGATAATCGAGACGTCCGAGGGAATACGGTAGCCGCATTCATGAAGCGCTTTCATCGCACCAATCGCGATCGTATCGTTATCGGCAAAAATTCCGGAGGGAATCACCACCGATTCCCGTGCCAGCGCCGCTTTCATATCCCGGTACGCGCCCTGCAGGGTCGGGGTTAAGGGGATGACCGCGGCACTTTTTAAGTCCAGTTTCTGCAGTGCAGCCTGAAACCCGACCTGTCGTTTCTCAAAATTTGCCACCCGCACGCTGCTCTGAAAATATCCGATTGAACGATGACCCAATCCGTGCAGATAATGGACGGCCTCGAACGCGATATCTTCATTCGCCATCACGATCGCATCGACCTGTTCGTAACTCATCGGATTATCAATCACCACCATCGGCGCCTTAATTTGATACATCATTTGGATCTGCTCTTCGTTCATTTCTGAACCAAGCACGATCACGCCGTCCAGTGGATTCGCCGCGACCATCCGAAATGTGTCAGGTGCTGTCTCCCGATTGCATCCGGTCATAATCAGGTCATAAGAACAACGGCGGCACTCCACCTCAATATGGTCAATAATTGAGGCGATAAAACCCTGATTTTCTTCAACGACCATCCCATGGGCGGCGTACTTGAGAAAACGAATATTGCCGCGCAAATGCTTCTTCCGATTTTGTGGAAGCGCATAATTCAATTCTTCCACAACCTTTTGAATCCGTTTGCGGGTTTCATCACTCACGCCTTCTTTATTATTCAGCACCAGCGATACTGTGGCCGGTGAGACACCGGTGAGTGCGGCAATTTCTTTAATCGTCATGGGGTTATTCCGTTTTTTCCGCCACAAATTCAGCAAAACCCTGCATCAGCAGGTCCGCAACCGCCGCGCCGGGATCCAGCAGGTCACGTGATTGTTCGCCCCGACCGCCGGCCCGGCCATGCTGCGCCAGCATCCCTTTCGTCGCCAGGAAACCCGCATGCGCCGCAACTGCCGCGCGCGGAGCGGCATCCGACAGCAGTTTTCCATCAGCAACGTCCGCTTTCAATGATTCAACCGCGCCATACAGTCCGTCCAAAAATGTTTTTTCGCCGACCTGAGCCTTTCCCCGACTTTGCACGCCATCAAAATAGGCCTGAAAAAATTCGGCCACCGTTTGATCATCCATCTCCGTCTTCCCCTTCAGCGCTTTCCCAACGGCCATCAGTCCGGAGGCCATCAAAGTACCCATCGTCGAAGGAACTGCCGTGGACATGGCTTTCCCGGCATTATAGGCCAATTTTCCGATATCCGTTTCATCCTGGTTCGCAATCGCTTTGCTTGCGGCGGCGAAACCATCGCTCATCGTCAGCCCCAGATCACTGTCGCCGACAGCGCTGTCCAGCTTGATCAGATAATCCCGATTCCGCTCCATGATTTCAGCCCAATGTTGTATCAATTGCTTGAGGTCATTTGCCTGCAGCATCTTCATCCCCCCAAATATTATGAATAGTAGATTTTTATCATATCTACAGGGCGCAGTGGGAGCGCATTGCGCAGTCTACCGCGCCCTGTAGATAAATTCTATTTGTCGTTCAATGTCCCAATTTTAATATTGAAACTGCTTAAAAAACGGCGTATCCGCCGGCGCAGCCAACAATTCTTTCAGCTCGTCATCCAGTTTCAGCAACGAAATGGACGCGCCGGCCATCTCCATGGAAGTGGCATACTCGCCGACATAAGTATGGAAAATCTTAATCTCTTTTTCGGAAAGGACCTGATTAATCCGGCGGAACATGACATACTGTTCTTCCAGCGGCGTCGCGCCCAGCCCGTTCACCAGCACAGCCACTTCATCACCTTTTTCATAAGGGAGATCGTCGATAATTTGATGGAGCATTTCATCCACGATCGCATCCGCCGGGATCAACTTTCC
>CALCQT010000370.1 GCA_937894825.1 uncultured Anaerolineaceae bacterium | reverse complement strand
ATCGGAGAAGAGCGGCGTGCCGCAGTCCGAAATCAGGGCCAGATTCTGCCCCTGCGCCAGCCGGATCAGAATCGCTTCGATCTGTCCGCTTTCGTTGTGTTCGTTCAGGGTGATCAATTCTTTTTCAATGCTGAGTTTCTTCAGCAGGCGGCTGCCGTTGCGAAATTCTTCACAGATCAGCGCGTCGACCATTTTGAGCGTCGTCAGGGCGCGCAGCGTGATGTCGTCAGGGTTACCGATCGGCGTAGCGACGATATAAAGAGCGTTTGCGGTTTTCATAGCGTAATTCTATCATTACGCTCGGTAATCGGAAATTTGAGAATATCTTTTCAAAGCCGCAACCCGTTTTCTCATCTTCCCGAATTTCTGCACGTATTCCGCGTGGAGCGGAATGATAGAATTAGCCTATGAAACTTTCCTCTCTGACAAAAACTTCACTGCTGCTGTTTGTCTGTTTCGGGATCGACAAATTGGCAGCGATCCTGCGTCAATTGATCATCGCGCGTCAGTTTGGCCTTTCGACCGAGCTGGATGTTTTCAACATCGCCAACAACCTGCCGGATATGCTGTTCATCCTGATCAGCGGCGGGGCGATGTCGATGGTGCTGATCCCGGTCATGACGGAAGTGATGACCCGGGATGGCCGGGCAGCCGGCTGGCGGCTTTTTTCTTCCATCGCCAATCTGGCATTTCTATGCTCGCTTGTGCTGGCTGTGATCATTGCGCTGCTGGCCGAACCCATCGTTTCGTCGGAAATCGGCATTGCGCCCGGCTTCACCGCCGAACAACGCTCACTGGTGGTGAACCTGATGCGCCTGAACCTGATCGCGACCATGATTTTTTCGATCAGCGGTCTGGTCATGGGCGGCTTGCAGGCCAACCGGCATTTTCTCTTACCCGCGCTGGCCCCGATTCTCTATAATGCGGGCCAGATTTTCGGCGCGCTGGTACTGTCGCCGGAAACCCCTTATGTCTTTGGGCCGTTCACGCTGCCGCATTTCGGCATGGGTATTTACGGACTGGTGACGGGTGTGATCATCGGGGCGCTGCTCCATCTGGCGATTCAGATCCCGGGGCTGATCCGGCTGAAATTCCGTTGGGCGCCAGTGATTGCGCTGCAGGATGCCGCGGTACGCAATGTGCTGCGGATTATGGGCCCGCGTGTGCTTTCAGTTTTTTTTGTCCAGCTGATTTTTATTGTGCGGGATAATCTGGCTTCCCGTCTGGCGACCGGTGCGGTGACCGCGCTCAGTTACGGCTATATGTTTCAACAATTACCGGAGACGCTGATCGGAACGGTGATCGGAACAGCCATTCTGCCTTCACTGTCCACCTTTGCGGCGGAACAGGATCAAAAGGCTTATGAAGAGACGATCCAAAAATCCTGCCGCCTGTCGGTCGCGTTTTCGCTCGGCAGTGCGGTGATTATCGGAATTGGGCTGGGACCGCTGGTCCAATTTGCCTTTGGGATGAGCGCTGCGGAAAGCGGGTTCCTGATGTGGACACTGCGCGGTTTCCTGGTGGGGCTGGCGGGGCATTGTCTGCTGGAAGTGGTGAACCGGGCTTTTTACGCGCAGCAGGAAGCATTGATCCCACTGTTAGGAACAGCGATCAACCTGTTATTGTATATTGGTATCGGTGCTTTGCTTTTCCGGCGGTTGGATGCGCCGGGAATCAGCCTGACCGATTCGATCGCGTTTACCATTCAGGCGGTTTTTTTGCTCTGGTGCCTGCGGCAACCGTTGCAGCGGAGAGTGAACTGGCTGCGGAGCGCCGGCAAAAACCGATTTATCCGCTGGCTTGCCATCGGCGGATCGTCAATGGATGGCGACCGAGGAATTGACGGCGAAGGCCGTCCGTTGGGACAGCTTTCTGCACAAGTCCGGGTCGGCGGGACCTTTTGGCGGACGCTGGCGGGGGCGGTGTTGAGTGGGCTGTTATGCCTGGGTGTGATGACATCGAATTTTATTCAGGCCGATATTCTGGTAAAATCAATCATTGGGATGATTTTGGCGGGTTTATTTTATGCCGTCTTTATTCTTCCTGAAATAAAAATTTTGAAAAAATTCTGAGCGCTTTCCTTCACAGGAAGGTTTTGGGAGTAGACAATGAACCAAGACAATCCGAATTTCCCCGGCAATACACCTCAACAGGGTAGTCCGTCGCAAGGGTCCCCTCACGAGGGCTTCCCTCACGAGGGCTTCCCTCAACAGGGCTTCCCGCATCCTGGATATTCGCAGACGCCGGGGACACCACAACAGGGAACCCCTCATCAGAGCCTCCCTCATCAGGGTGTTCAGCCGCAACAGCAGCCTCAGGGCGGACCGGGCGGATATCGCCCCGGACAGCAACAGGGAGGCATGCCGCCTGCGGGAGGCGGTCCCAGGCCGCCACAGAACGCCGGCGGGAAGGGGGCTAAGGGACAGAAATCTCCCAAAGCAAAGAAACCGAAGAAAGCGAGTAATGCCGGCTGGGTGTTGTTGGGGATCGCTATCATGCTGATTCTGATCGCCGTCGGCGGCGTGATGGGATATAATTCCGCGATTTCCGCCCGGCAGGCGCAATTTGACGCGCAATCCGTGCAGGTTGCGTCACAGCAATATCAGTTGGCGCTGGTTGATATTCAGAATGAGAATTTTGCCAACGCCAAAACCCGTCTTGAATATGTGTTGAGTGTTGATCCGAACTATCCGGGCGCGACTGAGAAATATACCGAGGTGGTTGTCAGTTTGTATCCGAAAGAGACTCCGACGCCTTATTATACGCCGACCCCCGGACCGACAGCGACGCCGGATACGCGTGGTGAAGAGGAAGTGTTTAATACCGTTGTCGCGAACATGTCTTCGTCTGATTGGGAGACCGCAATCGCCAACATGGATGTCCTGCGGGACCGTAATTTGGAGTATCGTGCTCTGGAAGTCGACGGAATGTACTATATTGCGCTGCGCAATTGGGGCATTAATTTGATTGGTCAGGGCTATCTGGAATCCGGGATCTATAGAATCACGCTGGCGGAAGCTTTTGGTCCGATTGACGCGATGGCAAACAACCAGCGTATCGCGGCGCGGGCGTATCTGGCCGGATCCGGTTTCTGGGAAATTGACTGGGCAAAAGCACTGGAGTATTACGGGAATGCTTACCTGAACGCGCCGAACATGTATGATAAAGCCTCCGGGTATACCGCTCAGCAGCGTTATGCGGAAGCGTCTTTCCAATATGGCAGTCAACTGGCAAATAACGAATCCTATTGTGATTCGCTGGCATATTTTGATCAGGGCTTCCTGATTTCCGCCAATGATGCGATCGCTCCGACCGCAACGGCGGCTTATGTGCTGTGTTACCCGCCGACCGCGACGCCGGAAGTGATTATTCCGACCGTGGCTCCAGTAGTTGAGACTCAGATTATTCCGGATGTGCCGGATGTACCTACAGAAGTACCGCTGGAACTGCCGGGAACTTCGCAGGAATCGCCGCAGCCATAATTTGAAGTTCTATCGAGATGTCAAAAGTCTTCCTGCAAACTCGTTGTTCTATATTTTTTCGGGCTCTGCCCGAAAAAATATAGAACAACGAGTTTGTCATGTCGAGCGGAACGAAGTGAAGTCGAGACATCTTCAATCCCTATTGGTCTTCTATCTCCTCCAAATAATCAAAGCATCCAAAAAAACCTCTGTGGAATTTTTTCAAATACCTTCGCTCCGGAGGAATTCAGACCCAGGATGCTGTTTGAGGATTTCTCGACTTCGCTCACTTCGTTCGCTTCGCTCGAAATGACAGACTTGTTGTTCTATTTTTGGCGTTTTGCGCCAAAAATAGAACAACAAGTTTCCTGATTAGTAATCCTGCTTTTTTCATACTAATCAGTCTTTTATCCGACCACTTTTCCGATCAGATCATATTCCAACGCACTGTTGATCCGTACCGGTATGATTTCTCCCGGCGCGGCGGCGCCATCCACGAAAACCAGCCCGTCGATTTCCGGCGCATCCCGGTAACTGCGTCCAACCATCACCCCATCCTGTTCCCCTTCGATCAACACGTTCAGCGTTTTGCCGATAAAAGAGCGGTTGATTGCATGGGATATTTCCTGCTGCCGGCGCATAAGCAGGTCCAGCCGTTCGTTTTTGACGGCTTCCGGGACTGTGTCGCCGAGTGCGGCACTGGCTGTCCCCTCTTCCGGGTAATAGGGAAAAACACCCACCCGGTCGAATTTCATCTCCTCCAGAAAATCATACAAAGCCGCAAATTCGCTTTCGGTTTCACCGGGGAACCCGGTGATGAAGGTGGAACGGATGGCGATGCCGGGGATTTTTTCCCGCATGGCGGCGATCGTTTCCCTCACCCAGGTCATGTCATCAGGGCGACGCATCCGTCGCAGCACTTCCGGATGGGCGTGCTGGAGCGGAATGTCCAGGTATGGCTGGATAACGGATGATGCCGCCATCAGGTCGACCAGCCGCTCGGAGACAAAACCGGGGAACGCGTAAAGGATACGCAGCCAGGGAATCTCCGGCGCGGCTTTCAGGATTGCTTCGATCAGCCCGGGCAGCGCATCTTTTTCGCCGCGATCCTGGGCATAGGCGGTGGTGTCCTGGGCGATCAGGATCAATTCCTGTGTGCCCATATCTTGCAGAATGGCCGCGTCCCGCAGAATCTCTTCCGCGGGGCGGCTCCGCCAGTTCCCTTTGATCAGAGGAATACTGCAAAAAGCACAGCGGCGGCTGCAGCCGTCGGCAATTTTCAGATAAGCACTGGCTCCCTGCGGCGCGAATTGGTGCACGAGCGGGCTCGCGAGCGCAGCGAGTGCAGGCAGATCGCGCACAGGCAGCTCCGGCCGCTTGCCGCGATCCTGAAGCCGCTCGATCAACGAGAGGATTTCGGGGATGTGCAGTGTGCCGAGCACTCCGTCCACTTTTGGGCAGGCTGCCGCGATCTGACCGCCGAAACGTTCCGCCATGCAGCCGGCTGCAAGCAGAACCTGTCCGGATTTTTTCAGATCGGATAATTCGTGCAGTGTTTCGATCGCTTCGTCACGAGCGGGTTTGATAAATCCGCAGGTGTTCACAATCATGATTTCAGCTTGTTTCGGGTTGGCGACGGCCTGGTAACCGGATTGCATCAGCAGTCTTGCCATCGAATTCGAATCGACTGTGTTCTTGGCGCAGCCGAGGGAAATTAAATGGAATGTCTTTTTTTTCATGGAGTCCTATGGGATATACCTATGGGATATATGGCGTGATCGTCAGAGTCGGCGTCGGCGTCTCCGGCATTTCGGTATAAGTTGGCTGGAACGTGTTGGTCGGCGTTGGGCTGATCAATGGTGTGGGGGTTATCGGAACCCCGCCGTCAAATTGCAGATACAGGCTTTCACCAAGGTTGCCGAGTATGCCGAGACGCTGCTGATTATAGGTAACGGTGAGCGCGGCGGCGTTTCCGGTAATGATTTCAATCAATTCCGCGGCGTCAAATGGATAGGTGTTCCCCGGAACTGTCCGTCCGGTAAAAACGTCCTTGCCGTCAGATTTTACCTGCAGAAAAGCGCGTTGATTGGCCTCGATATAGACCTGGATTGCGCCGGTGAGTTGGACACTGTCATCAGCGGTTGGCACCAGATTCCCTGCCACGGGGACAGCGGCGGCAGTTCCGGTGGGTTCGATGGTGGGTGTTTCGGTTTGATCATTGTCACCCAACTGTTCGAGGAAGGCTTCCCGCACATCCGGTGTGCTTTCCACGGTGCGGGAGCGGATATCGGCGATTGTCACAGCACTGTAAAGAATGATGGCGCCCATCCCCAGCAGCACGAGCAAGCCGACGAAAAGATCCGGCGTGAGAAATTGTTTCAGTTTACCGGCTTTCCTGACCGGTTTTTGCGCGGCGCGTTTCTTTCGTTCCCTGGGGTCTGATGTCCGTTTCGCTTTTTCCTCGGAACGCAGTTGGAGCGCATCGGCATAACGCAGCATTGTATCTTCGACATCAAGATTCAAAAATGAGGCGTAGTTATTCAGCATTCCACGCGCCTGCACCGAGGATGGCAGTTCGTCAAATTCGCCCGCTTCCATCCGTCTCAGATAATATTCGCGGACCAGTGTGTAGTTTTCAGCATCCTGATAGGTCAGACTCAACGCTTCCCGGCGGGTTCGCAATTCAAGGCCGATTTGATGAAAAATCGTCTGTGTCGGATCCAGTTCGATTTCGGCTTCCGGTTCCGGTGCCTGCCCGACGGTTCCGCTGGAGATCGGAGAAGGCGTCTGCGGTTGCGTATGTTCAATCGCGGCCATACCGTCCGCCGTGGCTTCACCGATGCCGTCCCAGGCTCGCAGCAGTTTCTCTGTGTCGAGCCCCAGATAATCGGAATACATGCGCAAAAATCCGCGCCCCTGCACACCGGACGGAAGAATTTCAGGTCGCCCGTTTTCGATTGCCTGGAGGTAGGTGGTGCGGATGAAGAGCTCTTCTGAAACCTGCGCCAGCGTGAGATTTTTCTCTTCGCGTTTTTTTCTGAGTTCGTTTCCTGCAAATGCAGCCATGATCTTATTTTACAATAGTTCGGCTTGCGGTCCGGATTTCTTTGCAGATACAAGCGCCGGAACCGACCTTAAGTTTACCGTTTGTTCGAATAAAATTTGTATTTGCAGATACTCCAACCAGGATATGAGTATCAAATACAAAATAGATCAGACCGAACCGTCTGATCTATTTTTTGCCTGTAAATGCGTATATTGGTCTGGTTGATTTGCGTTCGGCCTGTCAGTGAATCAGGCTTCCGGCTGTGATTCGGCGACAGCGGCTTCCTGTTCGGCAGGTGCGGCGGTTGCTTCTTCAACCGAACCGGCCACGGGTTTTTCTTCCTCAATGACCGGTTTTTCGCCTTCGCGATGGACAAGAACGGTAAACGTCGGCACAATATCCGCCGTCAGTCGGGCAAATACCTTGTGTTCGCCCAGGGTACGGATCGGCTGTACCTCGATCTGCCGCCGGTCGACTTCGGCGCCGGCTTTCTCGCTGATCGCGTCAGCAACCATTTGCGGCGTGATGGAACCATAGAGTTTCCCGGTTTCGCCCGCTTTGGATGCGAAGAGGATGGTCACACCATTGATTTTTTCCGCCAGCGTGCTCATTTCCGTGTTCATCTGCGCACGGAACAGATCAGCTTTCTTCTTAATCTGATCGACCTGTTTGATTGCGGCGGGGGTCGCCATGACGGCAAGACCTTGCGGAATCAGATAGTTGCGGCCATATCCGTCCGCTACTTTTTTGATGTCACCAGCGTGCCCGAGCTTGTAAACATCTTTGATAAGTAATACTTTCATTCTCCAGCCCTTTCTTACAATGAATTTTTGGCGAAGGGTACAACGCCAAGCGGTACAATCTTATCAAAGAATGATTCAAGTGTCAAAAGTGACATTGGAAAAGAGTAGATTTGAAAAAGTGAATCATATCGACCGTGTGGTTTATTCCCGGTTAGCAAGAGAAATGCAAGTAAATAAGATTTATGAAAGGCAAATCATATATAAAGTTTTTTAGAAGGAAAACTATGAGAAAAATTAAATAAATTTACGATAAAACAGATTATAAAACGCTGCGTTCTTCTTTTTGTAAAAATTAATTCTTTATTAATAATAGATTCGATAATTTTTTGATCATTATAATTGATTTATAGTTTTCGAATAGAAAAATTAAATAAGGAACGAATGTGTGGAAAAAGAAAGAGAAAGGAAGGATCAATCTCCATGGACGAAAAAATAATTCCGAATGAAAAAAAGCAATCGGATCATGTTCCCCCTCAGGTAAATCCCGGTGGTACAAACAATTCAAGCGGTCAGCCCGGGCATAACGCTCCCGGTCAGCCGGAAAAGCATATGCCGCAAGGCCCGAATATTTTTAACATTATGCTGGTGACGTTTCTGATTACTTTTTTGATGAATATCTTTTTTGGGAACCGGCTGGCGGATCGGACCTATCAGATCGAATACAGCCAGTTTATCGATTTGGTCGAAAGCGGAAATGTGAGCCGGGCGCAACTCAGTGATGACCAGGTCCAGATTGTCATTGCGAATGAAGCGGATCTGTCCGAAGTGGAAGCCATTTTGGATCCCGAGGGGAAGCGTAGCGAGGTCCTGCCCGTTCCGGCTGCCGGTGATAACTTTATCGCGATCCGAGTGGATGACCCGGACTTGGTTGAGCGGCTGAGAAAAAACAATGTGGCTTTCTATCAGGTCTATAATCAAACGGAATCATCACCGCTGATGAATTTTATCAGCACATGGATTATCCCGACGCTTTTGATGTACCTGATTTACTCTTTCTTTATCCGCAAACTGACGAAGAGCATTGGAAAAGGCGGCGCAGGCGGTATATTTGGCGCGGGAAAGAGCAAGGCCAAGGAATATAATCTTGAGACGACAACCGGCGTAAAGTTTACCGATGTGGCGGGTCAGGATGAGGCCAAGGAAAGTCTGATGGAGATGGTGGATTTTCTGCATAATCCGCAGCGATATCAGGAGATTGGCGCCAAGCAGCCCAAAGGTGCACTTTTGGTCGGCCCTCCGGGGACCGGGAAAACCTTGCTGGCAAAAGCTGTCGCCGGCGAAGCGGCTGTGCCATTTTATTCGATCTCCGGCAGTGAATTTGTTGAAATGTTCGTCGGTGTCGGCGCGTCCCGTGTGCGGGATCTGTTTGAACAGGCGAAGAAGAATGCTCCCTGTATTATTTTCATCGACGAAATTGACGCCATCGGCAAGAGCCGTGATAATCAGATGGGCTCCAATGACGAACGCGAACAGACTTTGAATCAGCTGCTGGCTGAGATGGATGGATTCGGCAGCGATAAGGGGATCATCGTGCTGGCGGCAACCAATCGGCCTGAAGTGCTGGACAAGGCGTTGCTGCGTCCCGGCCGGTTTGACCGCCGCATCATCGTAGAGAAACCGGATCTGCCCGGTCGTGAGGCCATCCTGCAGGTCCATGGCGCAAAGGTGAAATTGGGGCCGGATGTAAACCTGCGTGAAATCGCCCTGGCCACCAGCGGCGCAACCGGTGCGGATCTTGCCAATATGATCAATGAAGGCGCGCTGCTGGCGGTAAAAGAAAATCGGCAGGAAGTCGCCCAGAAAGATCTGATGGAAGCGGTTGAAGTGGTCATTGCCGGTAAGGAGAAAAAAGACCGGGTGATGAATCCGAAAGAACGGCGCATGGTCGCATATCATGAGGTGGGGCATGCGCTGGTGAGCGCACTGCAGACCAATAGTCAGCCGGTGCAGAAAATCACCATTGTTCCGCGTACGATGGGCAGCCTTGGCTACACCATGAACATGCCGGAAGAAGAACGGTATTTGATGACCCGGAGCGAGATTCTGGCGCAAATCAGAACTTTGCTGGGCGGACGGGCTGCCGAGATGGTCAAGTTCGGTGAGGTGACGACGGGCGCCTCCAATGATATTGAGCGCGCGACAAAGCTGGCCCGCGGTATGGTCACCCAATATGGGATGAGTGATACTTTTGGTCCGATGGGGCTGGAGAGTCCGCAAAATCAATATCTGGATGGGCGCAACGTGGCGCTTCACTCCGAGCAAACCGGCACGGTCGTGGATGATGAAGTGCGCAAGATTTTGGCTGATTGTCAGCAGGATGCGATTGATCTGCTGAAACAGAATGACGACGCGCTGGAGAAAATTTCCGAGTACCTGCTGGAGAAAGAGAATATTACCGGCACTGAGTTCATGCAGTTGCTGGAACAGAAGTAATTGCAGATGAAAGGCAGGAGGGCGTCTCAAACTTCGAGGCGCCCTCGATTAATAACCTTATCCTAAGGGTTAAACAACAACTCCAAACTGACTATAGCCTTAAAAAAAGCAACATTCCTTTTCCCAATCTGATGAGTGATAAGAAAACCTGCGACGCGGTTTATACAGTTATTCTCTCAACGATATCTTCAAAAGATTTATATGCGGCCTTGGTACGCCACCAGTTGGAAAATTCATTCAGATAGGGATTTTCATTGTTTCGCTTATCAAGAATCAACGAAGTGGTTGTGTATATTTTCTCTTTCATCTCAATTATCGCGATACCGGAATCAAGGTTATGCTCAATCATCTTGTTTGGTAGGATCGAGATCATCTCGGATTCTTGCTGAATCATGCCAAGCAGATGAGTATGGCGGTTGCTTGTAAAGACAATATTAGGCTTGAAGCCGTACTGAAGACAGGCTTCCCTTATCAGGCGATAAATGCTTGAATCTTCCCCAAGCAGTATCATTGATTCATTCATGAGGTCACCGAGTGAAAGCTCTTCTTTTTCAGCCAGATGGTGGTTTCGGGAACAGACAACGCACAGCACGTCCTGATGGGATGGGACTATCCGATAATTTTTCGGCGAAAGAAAATCCGAACGGGCGATCGCGGCGTCAATCAGTCTATTATCCAGCATTTTCATTAGCCCGGATTGTGTATCTTCGATCAGTGAAAGCAAAACGTGCTCATATTGCATTTGGAAATGAGAGATAATGTCCATAAAGCTATATTCCAGAAGGAGCGGCAACGTCCCCACGCGCAAGGTACAATGCCCACCGTTATAAGAAGCCTGATTTAGAAAATCCCGATATGCGTCGATCGTGTCCTTCGCAAACTCCAAAAATAACTGCCCTGCCGAGGTGAGCTCAATTCTGATACCATTCCGTATGAAGAGCCGGTTCTTCAGCTCATCTTCCAGAGATTTGATTTGCTTGGACAAAGAAGACTGAGAAATATACAAATATTCGGCCGCTTTTGAAAAATTGCCATATTCGACAACAGCCATAAAATATTTGATCTGATCGAACGTCATAGGGCAGCTATTCCTTTCTGCGGGAGGCACAAAATTGCTTCAACCTTTTTGCGGTTTTACGGCAAATGCACTGCCGTTTCACGCGATTATTGATATATTAGATAAATCACTAGTTTTTCTGGTAAATAGAGTGACCAGATTTCAATCATACTCCTTTAATGATGGTTGTGTCAATTCGGGCGAACGACAAAAAAAAGAGGGGAAAAGGCGTATTCTTTTTCGGAATACAGCGTTTCTCTTTTGGAATTGCGAATTAAAGATCCTGTGATTATACTGAAATCAGAATAGTCCCACTTAACAAATTGTACACAATCCTTTGTTGTGCAATTGTGCGAAATGCCTATTTCAATCTGCGCAGGTCAGGTGTATGGATGCGTGCAGCGAAACGTCATTGTCATGATGGTGTTGTATTTATTTAAAAAAACCAGGCGCCTGACGTATCAAAAGTAAAAAGAAGGAAGGATAGAGATGGTTTATCATGATTTAAGAAGTTTTTTAAAAGTCCTCGAAGAAGAAGGACAGTTGGTGCGGATCAAGGAAGAGGTCAATCCTGAACCGGATATTGCGGCAGCTGGGCGCGCGGCCGCGAATATGAAAAATGGGCCTGCTGTTTTGTTTGAAAAAGTGAGGGGTTACAAATACCCTGTCGTCACAAACGTGCACGGGTCATGGGCGAATCATGCGCTGATGATGGGGATGGACAAAACTGCTTCCACCAAGGAACAATTTCACGAGCTGAACCGACGGTGGGACCTGTACCCAGTGGAGCCGAAAGTTCTTTCCCGCAGCGAAGCGAAATGCAAGGAGAATGAAATCACGGAAGATATCAACCTGTTCGATCTGCTCGCGCTTTACCGGATTAACGACCAGGATGGTGGTTTCTTCTTGTCGAAAGCCTCCGTGATTACCGGCGATCCGGAATTTCCGGATGACTTCGATAAAATGAATGTCGGCACCTACCGGATTCAGATTAAAGATAAAGACCGAGTTGGTATTCAGGCGCTGGCTTTTCATGACATTGCCGTGCAGCTTGAAAAAGCAGAAGCCGAAGGGAAAAATCTCCCCATTTGCATCGCGTTGGGCAATGACCCGATCACGACCTTTATGGCCAGTACACCGATTGCTTATAATCAGAGCGAATACAAATTCGTCGGTGCATTGAACAATGGCGAACCGGCTGAAATCGTCAAATCGGATCTTTTTGATCATCTCTACGTCCCTGCGCACGCTGAGGTCATTCTGGAAGGTGAGATTATCTCTCGATTACGGACCGTCGAAGGCCCATTCGGCGAGTTCCCGGGTTCTTATTCCGGATGCCGATTGCAATGCGAAATCCAGATCAAGAAGATCACACATCGCACCAATCCCATTTTCGAGAACCTCTATCTGGGCATCCCATGGACGGAAATCGACTACCTCATGGCGCTTAATACCAGCGTACCGCTTTACAAGACACTGAAGGAGACTATGCCCGAAGTACAGGCTGTCAATGCCATGTACACCCATGGGATCGGCGTGATCATTTCCACCCGCTGCCGTTACGGTGGTTATGGAAAAGCCGTTGCCTTCCGCCTTCTTTCTACACCGCATGGTATGCCTTACTCGAAGGTCGTCATTGTCGTGGATGAATTTGTCGATCCATTCAACCTTGAACAAGTCATGTGGGCTATCACGACTCGCGTAAAACCAAGTAAAGACGTCGCGGTCATCCCCAATTGTCCGGGAATGCCGCTCGATCCTTCGAGCAATCCTGCCGGGATGCATGACAAGCTTATTATCGATGCCACAACGCCGGTGCCGCCGGAACCGAATCCGAGAGAGACGCAGCTGCTTACGCCTCCTGCCGGATTTGAAAAATGGGATGAGATCATCCGCGGTTTGCTTAAATAATCTTTTTATCAATTTGTCATTCAATAATGAGGAGGTACCTTAAATGAATTGCCCACGTTGCGACCATGATGTTATTAAGACGATTGCGAAATCTCCGGTAGGAGAGGTTTGGGAAGTATACTGCTGCCAGAAGTGCTGGTACAGTTGGCGCTCGACGGAAACGCCGCGAATTTTGGCGAAGTTCCTTCTGGATGACGCGAAAATCGCTGCCATGCAGACCATTCCTCCCGTTCCACCATTGAAAAAATAAATTCCACAAGATATTTCTCATCATAAACGCTCGAAAGAGCAATCAACAGTATCAGTCCAACTCAGGGCAAATCCCTGAGTTGGACTGATACCATAAAATGGACGGATTTTATGAATAAGTATTCAAAACAAATCGGCTTATTTTTAGGCATCCTTGTATTTCTGGTTCTGAAATTTGCAAACCTGCCGGGAGAAATTAGTACACAAGGACAGACCTGCCTTGCGCTCACACTGATGGTTGTCATCTGGTGGGCGTTTCAAATTACGCAAAGCGGATTCACCTCCGGGATTTATCTGGCGTTGCTGGCTATTATGGGGGTTGCGGAACCGACCACTATTTTCTCGGCGTGGACCGGCAGCACCATGTATCTTGTAATCGGGGCCTACCTGATTGCGGATGCCGTGAAAGCCTCTGGGCTTGGAGAAAGAATTGCATACAATATCATTATTAAATTTGTTACAAACTTTAAAAGTGTTATTGTATGCGTTTTTGCGATTACCTTCATCCTGAGCCTCTTGATCCCACATCCCTGGCCCCGCGCGTTCCTGATTATGGCGGTTATGAAGGTGCTCATCGACAGTGCCAGAATCCCGCGCGAAGACGCGGTTAAAATCGGTTTTACTGTTTTCGCTGCTTCTGTTCCGGTTTCCCTGATTTTTCTTACCGGGGATGCCGTCATCAACCCATTAGCGGTCGCGAATGCTGGTGTGGAGTTGAGCTGGCTCGGCTGGTTCAAAATGATGGGCATTCCGTCCGTTGTCTGCTCCATTCTTACGATGCTCCTGATCCTGATACTGTTTAAGCCTTCTCAGGAGATCTCGGTAGATAAAAACGCGATGCAGGAAAAGCTTCAGGCGATGGGTAAACTCTCTGAGAAAGAGATCCGCACAGCTATCTGGCTGGTGATTGCTATTGTGCTATGGTTGACTGACTCCATTCATGGCATCAATATCGGTTGGATCACGCTGACCATTCCAATGCTCATGTCACTGCCGGTGGTCGGAAATGTGCTTACTGTCAAATCATGGAGCACGGTTCCGGTGCATGTACTGGTCTTTTTGACGGCGGCTATGGCGATTGGACGAGTGGGAGGTGTGACAGGCATGAATACCTGGATCGCAAACGTCCTCATGCCTTCGAATATGCCATCCAATATCTTTGTACTGGCGGCAATGATTACACTGATCGCAATCGTGATCCATATGCTGCTGGGCAGCGTGATTGCAGTGATGGGCGTCGCAATCCCGGCCATTTTGGCTTCGACCGCCAGTATGGGGTTGAATCCGCTTGTGCCCACATTCCTGATTTATATGGCCATTGCGGCACATTATATTCTGCCATTCCAGCATCTTAATATGCTGGTTGGTAGTGGTGACGAAGACGGCATGTACGGGCAAAAAGAGACGATTCGTTTGGGAATACCGCTGATCGCGGTGGTCTTTATTGTTAATGTAGTCATCATGGTGCCCTGGTTTAAAATTATCGGCCTGATCTGAACCAATTTTTACCGACAGGTTAAAACGAACCGGTCAAAAAGTAAGGGAGAAAGCATTTCATGCAAATTATTGTTGGAATGTCCGGAGCAAGCGGCGTGATCATGGGATATTATCTGCTGGCAGCGCTGAAGCAGAGTCCAGATGTGAAAAAAATCCATCTGGTAGTTACGAAAAGCGCTCGCAGAACATGGGATCTGGAAACCAGTATTCCCTTCTCAAAGCTGGAGGAGTTGGCTGATGTTGTCCATAGCGATGAAAATATTGCCGCTTCGATCGCCAGCGGTTCCTTTGTAACGGATGGCATGATCGTCGTGCCGTGCAGTATGAAAACGCTGTCTGCTATTGCAGCGGGCTATGCTTCGAATCTGCTGGTACGGGCGGTTGACGTCTGCCTGAAGGAGAATCGGAAGGTGGTCCTTGTTCCGCGGGAAATGCCGCTGGGAAAGGTACATATCCGCAATCTTAAAGAAGCTTCGGATATTGGATGCATCATTGTGCCGCCGATGCTCACATTTTACAATATGCCGGATTCGTTGGAAAATCAGATCAATCATGTGGTTGGCAAAGTTTTGATGCAGTTCGGAATCAGCTATCACGGCTTTGTGTCATGGAAAGGGGTTGAAGGATGAAAGTCTTACAATTCAGCGCGGGTACCGGCATCCATATGCTGGAGGCTGTTATTCTAGTCTGCGGGCAGGATTTGAACGTTTGCATTTGCGGCGGGACGCATTATCATGTCGGCGCTTGTGCACTTGGTATTCCACGCCCGAGCCTGAACGATCCATCAGTGTCCTCGGCAAGCGTTAGTGTTCTAACGGCTGTGGGGCACAAGGAAGATGAAATGGTCCGTGAAGCTGCCCATCGTCTCGCGAAGAAATTCGTCTGCCGAGTCTGTGTCAGCGCCGGGGTGCATATTGACAATGCCACAAAAGAGGATATCCGGATGTTGTGGGAAAATTTCCTGCAACTTCTAGATGAAACGGAACATCAAGTGAACATTCTGCCGGAGACGGAATGACACAATCATAATAACGTTTCAGAGTTTGTATTAAACCTCAAGAGGGTGTCCCATAGTTGTGGGACACCCTCCTACAAGGCAACCGTATCGATAATTTTTCCCCTCCAAATACGAGTGCCGGCTCCAATTTCTACTTTTGACACCACCTCTCCTTATTTATGGAAGATCGAATCCATTCCCCTGACTCTGATAAAAAAGAATTATGAGAAACGCGCATGAATGGTAAAATTCCATTAGTGGAAAAGCGGTTTTGGATTAAAATGTGTTACTGGCATTGCACAGGTGGTGCCGGTACTTTCAGGATCGCGTGTCTTCATAAAACCACAGGATCCGGAAAACCGGTTTTTATTTGAGGGGATATGACTGAAAACAAAATCAATGACATGACGTCAGATTTATTGTCCAGGATTGCGCAATTTCGTTCTGATGTCGAAGTTGAGGAAATTGGAAAAGTTTTGGAAATCGGCGATGGCATCGCGCGGGTCAGCGGTCTGGCTTCGGTCAGAAGTCAGGAGTTGGTTGCATTCGAGACCGGCGCGGTCGGCATCGCGTTCAATTTGGAAAGAGACGCTGTCGGCGTCATCGTTTTAGGGGATTATTTTTCAATTAAGGAAGGATCCATTGTCCGAAAACTCGGCAGGATTATTTCCATTCCGGTTGGAGACGGCTTCCTGGGACGCGTCATAAATCCATTGGGCGAACCGATTGACGGGTTGGGACCGATACCGCACAGCGGATACCGTCCGATCGAACGGGTTGCACCGGACATCCATGAGCGTTCGGATGTGGACACGCCGCTGCTGACCGGGATCAAGGCGATTGATTCCATGATTCCGATCGGGCGCGGCCAGCGGGAACTGATCATCGGTGACCGCCAGACCGGAAAGACCGCGCTGGCGATCGATACGATTATCAATCAACGGGACAAAGGCGTCTACTGCATTTATGTGGCGATCGGACAGAAAAAATCAACCGTGGCTCAGATCATTTCCCGGCTGGAATCAATGGACGCGCTGTCGCACACCATCGTGGTGGTGGCGGGTGCGGATGAAAATGCCTCTATGCAATATATTGCATAGAGGCATT
>CALCQT010000369.1 GCA_937894825.1 uncultured Anaerolineaceae bacterium | reverse complement strand
TACGAGTGAGAATGCCGGGCAAGTATGCCCGGCCACAGAACGGGATGCCGGCCAAGTATGGCCGGCCACAAAACAAGGAGGATGCCATGAAGGAATTTTTGAAACTGTGTTTGGCGGCGGTGTGGGTGATGCTGACCGGGTGCGGGTTGATGCGACCTGCTTCGGTCAATGCAGGGTATTACATCGAGAACAAGCCGGACAGCAAGACGACGATCATGCTGGGGACAAATAACAGCCAGGC
The DNA here is from genome assembly GCA_937894825.1 of uncultured Anaerolineaceae bacterium. Lineage (GTDB taxonomy): Bacteria > Chloroflexota > Anaerolineae > Anaerolineales > Anaerolineaceae > Flexilinea. The sequence goes on along the minus strand of CALCQT010000369.1, from coordinate 19,564 downwards.
GAATGCGATCCATGCTGGGATCGGCAAGGCTGCGGGCGCTGCTGAAGGCGAAAAGGCGGAGGCAGTCAAGGAAGACGAGGGCAAGGCCGGGCAGACGGCGAAGTCTTCTGGGCTGTTTGTCAATAACAACGTTGGCGACCGTTCGGCGGAAGTTGACGCAACGGCGGCATTGGAGATGCTGAAGGATGTCCAGGATACGACCACACTGGCTTTGCCGGTGGCGGTCGGGCAGAGTGCGCCGACGGCGACGGCGGATCAGAGCAGGCCGGCCGAGGCGGCCGAGGTGGTCAAATAGCAAAATGGGGTGTTGGATTTCCGGCACCCCTGTTGGATGTCCAGTGGGGAGTTTCGTTCCTTTCCTCCCGTGCAGACACTGGGCATCCACCAGAGAGGCCGGAAATAGGGTGCAGGTGACAGGGTGCAGGGTGCAGGCGGGAGCGGATACGGGTACGGGTTCGGGTTCGGGGAGCAGGCTAAAGCCTGAACTACATACGGCAGGCTAAAGCCTGAACTACATACGGCCTGAACTACGAACGAGTACGATTCGGAGGGTGCATGTGGATTGAGATCTCAGTGGGTTTGGTTGGGAGCGTGGTCGGAGCGGTTGCGTCGAGCATCACGATCTGGAGCAATCTGCGCAGGCCTGTGGATACGCTGCGTGAAAAGCTGGAGCGCCTTGAGGGGGAACGGGTCATGAAGCTGGAGCGGAAAGTGGAGGCACACTGCGAAGCTGACAAATCGCAAATGATTTTGACCACGCTGGAGTTGCTTCGCGGCGACATGGCTCGGGTGGGGAACAAGTTGGATCGAATTGCGGAGGAATCCGCGCGGCAGCAGGCGAAGATTGAGGCGACAGAATCGTACGTGATAAATCTTGACAAAAGTTTTGAGCGACATAAAGCGACACCAGGAGGCGGACATGGCAATTGAGCATGCAATCCGGCAGGCGATTTTGAGAGATCTGAAACTGTACACCGGGGCCCCGATCCGTGGCGACGAGCTGATCCAGATCAGCCAGGAGCCGGCGCTCCGGCACGCTGATCCAGTCAAGGCGCTGACCGAATTTGAGGAGCTCAAATCGCTGGGTTATATCGAGTCAGTGCCTGGCTACCGCGGGCAATACTGCCAGATCAGCAATAAGGGCCGGCAGCAGCTGCTGGACGATTTTCCGCAGGACAGTTTCATCTGGGGGCCGGGAGCATTGTGATGGTTGAACAAACTGTACCTGCTTTTCGCATGCAATACCACGGGAGGCAATACGATGCCATATTCGACGACCGGGGTTGCGGAGCGTGCGCATTTGCAGAATCAGACTACGTATTTGCCTGCAGCATCTGCAGTTTCCTGGAATTGGAAAACCTGAGCGAGTGGCGTCGTTGCCGATTTGTCGAAACGGCACAAAAGCATAGTGAGGAATGAAGAATGGCGCGTCAACGCAATAACATCAGCCGTTTGCCGCTGAGCATCCGGGCACGGATTGCGGAGCTGCTTGATGACGGGGCGACGTATGATGATATCCGCTCCGATGAGGTTGTTTCGACTGCGTTGGGGGAGGCTGGCGGTCTGGCGCTGCATTCGAGCACGTTCGGTGCATATCGCGAGAGTTCGGAATACCAGGAGTTTTGCCGGACCCGGCGGCGGTTCGGTGATGAGATCGAGCGGCGCCGTATGGCGGCGTACGTGGTCGACTCGGACAAGAGCGCGGATGACCTGGCGCGGATTGCAAACTACGAGCTGCTGCGGATTGTACTGCAAAAACTGGAGGATGGCGAGGCGCTGGAGCCGAAGGAGCTGCGGAGTGTTTCCGGGGCGCTGGCGGCTTACGAGCGCAACCGGATAGCCGAGGCGAAGGAAGATGCCAGGCGTGAGGCCGGCGAGAAGGAAAGCGAGTACCGGTCGCGGATTGCGGATCTGGAAAGCAAGATCAGCGAGCTGACGGCGGCGGCGAATGAGGGCAAGGAAAAGGGGATCAGTGAAGAAACCCTCAAAATGATTGAGGAAAAGATAGGATTGATGTAATGGGGCGAGCGAAAAACATTCCAAAAAAAAACACCCTGTTGCTGCCTTATCAGGCGGCCTGGGTTCGGGATGGCGCACGTCTTAAACTGATGGAGAAGAGCCGTCAGATCGGGATTACCTGGGCATCGGCGTATGCTCTGGTGCGTAAGAAAGCACGTCCTGGTGAACGTTATGACGCATGGGTTTCGAGCCGGGATGAGATCCAGGCGAAGCTGTTTGTGGAAGACTGCAAGGAGTTTGCCGGGATGCTGAATCTGGCTTCTGAAGATTTGGGGCTGCAGTTATTGGAGGACGGGAAAAGTTCTTCTTTTGTTCTCAAATTTGCGAACGCGACGAAGATCAACAGCATGTCCTCGAGTCCGGATGCGCAGGCCGGCAAGCGCGGCGACCGCCTGCTGGATGAATTCGCGCTGCATCGGGATCCGCGGATGATGTATGCAATAGCGTATCCTGGCATTACCTGGGGCGGTCAGCTGGAGATTGTTTCGACGCACCGGGGCAGCGGGAATTTTTTCAACGAGCTGGTGCGCGAGATTCGGGAGAAGGGGAATCCGAAAGGGATCAGCCTGCACAGGGTTACCCTGCAGGATGCTCTGGATCAGGGGTTTTTGTTCAAGCTGCAGAATAAGCTGCCGGCGGACGATGCCCGGCAGGAGATGGATGAGGCGGATTACTTCAATTTCATCCGGAGCGGGTGTGCGGATGAGGAGAGTTTTCAGCAGGAGTACTGTTGTGTGCCGGCGGATGACGCATCGGCGTTTTTGACGTACGATCTGATTGCGGGCTGCGAATACAAGGAAGGCGAGGCGTGGGAAACCGATCTGGCTAAATGCGTGAATCTGTATATGGGGGTGGACGTTGGGCGCAAGAAGGATTTGACGGTGATCTGGGTGAACGAGGTTGCCGGCGGGCGCCACCTGACACGGAGGAAGATCGAGATGCAGAACGAGTCTTTTTCGACGCAGGAAGCGGTCTTATGGCCGCTGTTGGAGCATCCTCTTCTCCGTCGCTGCTGCATTGATGCGACGGGGCTGGGGATGCAGCTGGCGGAGAGGGCGCAGCAGAGGTTTGGAACCTACCGGGTGGAGGCTGTTACTTTTACTAATCCGGTCAAGAGCGATCTGGCATATCCTCTGCGGGCGGCGTGCGAGGATGGCAACGTCCGGATTCCGTTTGACCGCCACATCCGGGCCGATCTGCGGGCGATCCGGAAAGAGACGACGGCGGCGGGAAATATCCGCTTTGCGGCTGACCGCAGCGAGGATGGCCACAGCGACCGGTTCTGGGCGCTGGCTTTGGCGCTACATGCTGCGGGAAAAGATGACGGGCCGTGCCGGCTGATGCCGGCGGCGGATGACCGAAGCGGGATTTTGCCGGATGACGGATACCACCGGCCGGATCACTCGGGGGATTATTAGAGGGTGCAGGTGGGAACGGGAACGGGGACGGGAACGGGAACGGGGAGCAGGCTAAAGCCTGGACTACATACGGAGATAAACGATGCGTGAAGAGACAAAAAACAAGGGCAAGGGGAAGCCGACGTTCAGGGCGGAGACGTCTGACCGGCTGAGCAGCGACGCTTCGCGGGATCTGACTCCGGAAAAGGTAGACCGGATCATGATGCAGGCGAACACTGGCGACAGCCGGGAACAGTGCCGTCTTGCCAGGGAACTGATCGAGAAGAACGAGAGCATCGCTCAGGCGATGGAGACGCGCAAAAACGCGGTCTTGGGATGTTCCTGGCAGATTGTGCCTGGCGGTGAAAGTTCGCGGGAAAAGGCCGCGGCAGAGCAATTGCAGGAAGAGCTTGAGAGCTGCGGGGATGGCGACGAGCAGGACGGGTTTGAGGATTTGCTGGAAGACCTGGTGTTTTCGATCATACCGGGTTTTCTGGTTTCGGAGATTTTATGGATACGCGGCGGGGAGATTGCGGGGTTCCACAGTCTGCCAGGCGAGGCGGTGCATTTTCTGGATGGATTTTTGCCGAAGCTGGTGACGCGGGAACATCCCAATGGCATTGATCTGCCTCGGGAGCGGTTTATTTTCCATCGGCTTCGGCGTGCGGGGAACGATCCGGCGCGCGGCGGCCTGATCCGTCCGCTGGCCTGGCTGCATTGTTTCAAGCAGATTAACCAGAAAGATTTGCTGTCTTTCATCGAACGGTACGGAATGCCGTTTGCGATTGCCAAGGTGGATGGGCAGGCATTCGAGAATGAATGGCAGGCGATGCGTCGTCTGGTACGCAATTTTGGTCCGTCCGGCGGCGGCGTGATGACGAAAAATGTTGAGATGCAGCTTCTGGAGAGCCATTCGACCGGGGATGTTTATTTCCGGCTGCTGGACTATATGACCGCGGCGGTCGAGAAACTGATCCTGGGCCAGGTTGCCTCGAGCGGAGAATCGGCTGGGCTGAGCAAGGGCGACGCCCAGAGCAAGGTTCGGCAGGACATTCTGGAATCGGACTGCCGGATGCTGATGAAGACGGTCAATATCCAGGTCTGCAAACCGTGGGCGCGTTTCAATTACGGTGACGGGATCCAGCCGCCGAAACTGCTGATCGAGTATGAGGCGCCGGAAGACCGCCTGCAGCTGGCGCAGACGGTGCAGACGCTGTCGGCGGCGGGCCTGGAGGCCGACGAGCAGGAGATGAGCGAGCGTTTCGGAATGAAACTCGTGCGGCGTGCACAGGCTGCGGTGGAAACTGCCAATCCGGAACAGCCGGATCCAAATGCGGCTATGCCGGGGAATGCGAAGCCGCTGGGCAGTGAGACGGAGGATTTGCCTGGCGGTGCTATGCGGACATGGCTCAGTCCTGCTGCGGCGTTGCTGGAGAAGCTGGCCTCCGACGAGCTGTCGGATGAGGAATTGGATCGTGAGGTGAAGGCGCTGCGTGATCTGGATCGTGGCGAGCTGTTCGGAGATTCCGAAGCGTTCGAGAAAGCTCTGGAAGAACACATTGCGGATCATCTTACGGTTGGTGCGGGTGCGGCGTGGCGCAAGGCTCGGAATTTCGAGGAGTTTTACCGCTCAAACCGCAGATCGAAAAAGGGACTTACGGACTGATGGATTTCACTGCCGCCAAAGATTATCTGGAGAAGCGTCTGAACATGCCGACGGACATGACGAGCCGTGTGATTTCGGAGGAAATCCCGGCGCAGGTGCGGGCGCACTGCTTTTTCTCGGCGCGGGTGGCGGAGAGTAAAGTCCTGGATCAGCTGCGCGGGGTATCGGATGCATACAGCCGCGGGGAGATCGACCTGGCTACGGCGCGGATGAAGTTCAAGAAGTGGTATGACCAGAAGAAACCGGGTGAACGCTTTGCGGATGGAGAGAAGATTACGAACATTGCCTCGACAATGCGGCTGAATCTGGTGATGCGTCAGAATGCGGCGATGGCTGCGGGGGTTGGCCGCTACCAGGTCAGCCGTGATCCGGAGATCGAGGAACGCTGGCCTTGCTGGCGCTACATCACTGGCCCGAATCCCAGAGATGCACATGCGGCGCTTGACGGCAGAGTGTTTCTGAAGAGCGACCCGGTGTGGCACCGGATTTATCCTCCGTGGGAATTCAACTGCAACTGCGATGTTGAGGATGCGGAACTACCGGAAAATGGCGCTGACAAGATCAAGGCGGAGGCGGTTCCGGAGAGCGAATCGGGGTTCAAGTTCGACCCGGCGGAGGCGTTCCGGAAACTGGATCCGAAATTGATTGATGACGATCAGCTGCGCAGCCAGGTCATTGGCGAGCTGGAGCAAAAATACAATGTGAAATACAATGAGGATGGAACATTATCATTATCAGTGGAAAAATGACATTTGGTTTGCGCAATAATGGAGGTATCTGATGCTGAAATTGAGTTTTCGCGTGAATTTTCTGTTGTTCATGGCGACGATGGGCCTGGCGATTTTTGGCGATGCTGATCGAGTGACTGGGCGCATAGTTGCCGCGATCGTGTTTTTGTTTTTCTATGTTCTTCTTGCTGTCGCGAGCAAGGCCGCGGATCAGGTGCTTGCTGACAGGCGTGCGGAGACCGCGAAGAAAGAGGAGGCGTCATGAACAATCCGTATGAGATTTTTGACGGTCTTGTGTTTCAGGCTGAGGATCCTCGTGGCAAGCTTGGGGAGCTTCGGACGAGCTGGCGCCTGCTGAAGGCTGGCGAGAACCGTCTGAAGAAGAATGGTGCGGAATATGTCCTGTCCCTTTGTGCCGAAGACATTTCGGCGGCCGTTCAGTATCACCGCGAGCGTGGGGAGAAGATTCCGCTGGACAGCCGGCACGCATTGTTTATGGCCGCCGAGGCTGCTGGTGTGAGCGAGCGTGATGCGTTGCGTATGGTACCGCAGGGGATTGCCGCGATGGGATTTGGTGACATTGTGGAGCGGGACGGGGATTTGTGGATTGCGAATGTGGAATGGCTGCCTCTGGCTGCGGAGATGTTCCGCCGAGGCCAGCTGCGTTATTTTTCGCCGGTGGTGCGCGGGCTTGACGGGAAAGGGCCGGTCCGCATCACCAGTGTTGCGCTGGACAATGTTCCGGCGCTGTGCGATCTGGATGTTTTGGCCGCCTCCGGTGAGGAGCCGGGGCAAAATGGAAACAACAAGAAACAGGAGGACAAGATGAAGAAACTGGAGGCTGCCCTGCGTAAACTGCTGGGCGACGCAAGCCTGGCCCTCGGAGCGGAACAGGACGAAGCTCTGGCTGGGAAAGTGGAAGTCCTGGCAGGGGAATTGCCGGGACTTCGTGAACAGGCGGGCAAGGTCGAGGCTCTGGCTGCCGAGATTGCGACGCTGAAACCGAAAGCGGAACGTGCGGATGCTCTGGAACTGGCTGCCGAGACCGCGAAAAAAAGTGCGCTGATCGATGCCGCTCTGGCTGATGGCCGGGTCTGCAAGGCCCAGAAGGATGTGCTGTTGAAGATGGACAGCGTGGCTCTGGGCGAATTTCTGCAGGCGATTCCTGCGAGCAAGACCGTTCCGGTTAGCGCTGCTGCGCAGGCTTCGACGGAAGCGGTTGTGGCATTGACTGGCGAGGAGCAGCGTGTTGCCAAGAGCATGGGAATTGATGAAGCAGCAATGCTGGAAGAGAAGAAACGTCAACTGAAGAATGAAGGAGGCGCGAAATGAATGGGATGAACCGCCGTGAAGCGAACGGCACAAACCCGCTGGCGGTCTACACAATGGCCGACGCGGCTGACATCGAGGAAGGCGACATCGTCTGCCTGGATGCGGAAGGAAAGGCAATTGAGGCATCCGATACGGCCGGGCTGACGGTTGCCGGTATTGCGGTGCACGTGGATGACGATGCCAATACAGTCGAGGTTCGGGACGGGATTGTCGGGCTGGATATTGCCGACAGCAACGGGCCTGAACGCGGTGACCGCGGCAAACCGGTCTATGCGAGCGGTCCGACGGAAGTCGCGACCACGTCGAGCAATGCGGTTTGTGTCGGAATCCTGGTGGATGTCTATGACGATGAAGCCTTCGTGGATATCCGTCCGGGCTATGCCGCTGCCGCTGCTGCTGGTGCCGCCGCTGGCGCCGCTGCAATTGCCGCCGATCTGGAAGCTGCCGAAAGCACGATCAAGGCCGCTGCTCTGGTTGCAGGCGCCGCCGCCATTGCCGCCGATCTGGAAGCTGCCGAAAGCACGATCAAGGCCGCTGCTCTGGTTGCAGGCGCCGCCGCCGGTAATGTCCGTCTGGTAGCCGCACCTGCAACGGCCAGTGACACTGGCGTCAAGGGTGACATCGCCAGTGCTGGGACGTATCTGTATCTCTGTACGGATACTGACACGTGGGTTCGCGTCGCTCTCGACACTTGGGCATAATCAACAGTTAAGGAGGAAATGAATCATGGGAGTTATTTTGACACGCGAGGTCATGAATGCGCTGTTCACGGCGTTGAACACCTCACTGAACAAGGGTCTGAGTCAGGCCTGGAACGATTACACGCAATGGACGAATATCATCAAATCGAACGCTGCGGCTGAGAAGTACCCGATCACCATCGTCACCGGTGGCATGCGCAAGTGGTTGGGTGATCGCGTCATCAACCGTCTGAACGGCAAATTCATGACGGTTCTGAACGAAGATTTCGAGCACACGGAGGCTGTGAACCGGAATGACATTTCGGACGACAACATCGGCTTCTATGATCCGATGTTCCAGAGCATGGGCATTGATGGCGGCAATCTGTGGGGTCGCCTGGCGACTGAGGCGCTGCTGAGTCCCGGCAAATGGGCCGACGGCTCGAATTTCTACCTGGCGAACCGGAAGCTTGGCAAGGCGACGTACAACAACGTGGTCAACCAAGCGTTGAGCGTGACGACGTATGAGACTGCCCGCGGGTTGATGATGGCCTACAAGGACACGACCAATGAGAATCCGCTGGGTCTGATTCCGGATCTCCTGATTGTCGGGCCGACGCTCGAGAAGACTGCGAAGAAGATTCTGTCGGTCAGCCTGGTTGTCGAGGAAGGCGCTGCGGTGGACAACATCCACAAGGACGAATGCAAGATCCAGGTGAATCCGTACATCAGCGGCTCACAATGGTTCCTTGCGTGCACGTCTCGCGGGATCAAACCGATCGGCGTCCAGAAACGTCTGGAGGGTCCGATGGTGCGCTGGGATCAGGATCATGACACCTGCGTCAAGGACAAGAACGAGAACCACTACGGACTGCATTACCGCGGCGCGGCGCTCGGCACCTGCCCGTTGCTGGTCATCGGAGGGAATCTGGGATGAGTTACGCGACCGCAGCAGCATTGGCTTTGAGACTGGGCAATGTTTACACGTCGATTTACCGGGACAATGAACCGGCGGCGCTGGAAGACCTTGCCCAGGCTGCGGCCGAGATCGATGCGTATCTGGGCGGGCGTTATGTCGTGCCGGTGGCTGCTGCGGCGTCGCAAGTTCTGCTTGCGGAGTGGAATCTCACGCTGGCCGAGGAGAAATCCTACACCCGTGCCGGCGGCAGCAGCATTCCGGAGAAGGTGACCCGGCGAGTTGATGCGGTTCGCAAAAGCTTGCGCGATGCGGCCTCCGGGCTGCTGCGGCTTCCTGGCGCCCGTGAACTGGGGGCCGATGGCGGGGCAGCCGGCGGAGCCGGTGCGGTACTGGTTGAGATTGAGACTCCGGTGTTCGGGCGTTCAAAGATGAAAGGGTACTGATGCAAGTCACGGTTCAAACACCTGCCCTGAATCAAAACCTGGCCAAGCTGGTTTCGATGGTGCGCAACAAGTCCGGCTTTGTGAAAGTCTGGGCGAATTCCGCAGCGATGGAGGCGAGGGCGACGGCTCGCGGCAAAGGCGGCCGCCGCTGGTGGCGTGACCTGGCGCGGAGTGTGCAGGTGCGAAGCACCGGCACAGATTCGGCGGAGGTTTCGAGCAGCCAGCGAGGGGCCGTGATCAAGCAGTATGGCGGCGTAATCCGGCCAGTGAATGCCCGTGTTCTGACGATTCCGATTGATTCGGAAGCGGAGGGAAAACGGGCGTATGAGCTGGAGCGTCCGGATCGTCCTCTGTTCAGGTTGCCAGGCACCCGGTTGCTGGGGTACAGCAAAGGGAGCGGGAAGAAGAAGGAATTCAAGGCGCTGTATGTACTGGCCTCAAAATCCGTACAGCGTCCGGATCCGTGGTTCCCGAATGATGCGCGGGTGCTGTGGCTTGGCGAGCGTGAGGCGATGTCGATTCTGCAAAAGGAACAGCAGAAATGGAATACATAGGACTGAACGAGATCATGGACGAGGTTCGCGGGAAGCTGGAGGCAAGCGGGTTGTTCCGTCTGGTCTCCAAGGCCGCGATCACGAGTGTTGAGAACCTGTTTGCGGCGATTCCGGAGCTGTCGGTGTTTCCGGCGGCGATTGTGAATTGCCCGCCGCAGAATTTTCCGCAACCGGCAGCCTGGCGTGAACTGGCACTGGAGATCATTCTTGTGGATGAGTTTTTGCCGCTGTCGATGGAAGAGAAGGCGACATCGGCCTGCACGCTGCTGGACGGGGTTGTCGAGAAGTTTACGGGTTTGCAGCCTGGGCAGACGTTGCGCATGAACTGCGGGGCGAGTCTGATGATTGAGGATATCATGGCGCTGGCTGTGGACAGTCAGCATACGGCGTGGCTGGTGGAGACCAGAATAATCTCCAAGATTAAGGCATAAGGAGGAATAAAATGGCAACTTTGGTATTTGGAACAGATGATGATGCAACCTATGGAGTCGTGCAGAACAAAAACAACAACAAGAGCGCGGAAGTCGCAGAGGCGCGGGATCACCTTGGACGGGTGATTGCCCAGCGGGCATATTCGATCGGCGATGAAGTTCAGTTTGACGCGTTGTTTGACTCGGATGCAACCTTGCCGGGGCCGGGAACAACTATCACTGTCGATACTGTGGAATATCTGGTCACTGCCTGCAATGTTACTGAGGCCAACACCGAATTCAAGAAGGTATCGATCACGGCAACCAAGAAAGATTCGGCAACGCTAACTTCGTACACGGCTCCTTCAGCAACCTGAGGTGAAACATGAACGAGCAAAAGGACATACTTCAGCAGATCGCCGATGAGCCGGAGTTTGCCGGGTCGGCCTCGGACAATCTTGAGATGACGGTCGCACTTACCGGCCAGGTTGAGATTGCCGGGCGCCTCTTTCCGGCACCTGCTGCTGCGGTCATCGCGCTGCTGGATGCGATTAATTCTCCGTTTGTGTCAGAAACTGGCGCCGGTCAGGTGGAGACCCTGGACATCTTCCGGGCGATCTACCTGATCGGCGAGCGGAAGAAGGTGGCCGGACCTGTTTTGCGTTTGATGTACCGCAAAAAGGATTTAGAGAAGATGGCCGGTGAGGACGATAAGACCGGTGGCGTCCTGATGGCGTCGCGGCGTCAGGCGATTGCGGATGCCGAGGCGGAGCTGGATGCGGCGGCGGTGGAATACTGTGCCGCGCTGGGCAGTTTTTCCCCGGCGGGCGCGGCACGTGAGATCGGGGATTATCTGACGATGGCGACGGGTTTCAGCATGCTCCCCAGGCATGGTGACGACGGTAAAAAAAAAGCAGGTACAACCTAGACTTCCTATCTTTGGCGGCGAGCCTGGCCGCCAAGGTCATTCCAGGTGCCAGCCTGCATGAAATATTGTGGGAGACTCCGTACTGCATGCTGGGATTTCTGGTGATGCAGGAACGCAGGATGGCTGGGATCAAGGGGATCGGGCGTCCGGAGAAGAGCCGGAAGCTGTGGGAAGAATGGAAGAAGCAGCGTTCAGAACAACCAGACCAGCAGCCGGACAAGAACAAACACAAGAAAACCCTGAGTCATGATGAATAAAACGATCTCAGTTTGGGATTTTTTCCCGTGCGGTCTAACGGAGGCCAGAATCGCAGACAGGGCATTGAGCCCGACATAGATGATGATGAGTGCAAGCCAGATCATGATGATAAGATAATTCGGAAACGAACGAATGCCAGCGCAAAAATTCAAATCAATATTCCAGGCTGATATCAGCCAGTACCGCAGCGAGATGCAGGTGCTCAAGCAAAGCACATCCGGCGTGGTCGGCGAGATCCGCAACAGTTTTGCGGCGATCGCCGGGCTGAGCATTGCCGGGATCGGGGTGAAAGAACTGGTCAGTGATATCATCAAGCTGGGAGCGGAGATGCAGCAGACCCGTACGGCATTCGAGGTGATGCTGGGTGGGGCAACGCTCGCCGACAAGGTGATTGGGGACTTGAACCGGTTTGCCGACTATACCCCGTTTGACAATGCCGAGGTGATCAAGAGCGGCCGACTGCTGATGAATGCCGGCGTGGCGACGGAGGAGCTGTCGGCAAAACTGACAACGCTTGGCAACATCTCGGCCGGCGCCCAGGTGCCGCTGACCGACATGGTGGCGATTTATGCGAAGGCTGCCAACAAAGGCAAGGTGCAGGCTGAAGAGCTCAACCAGATGAGCGAGCGCGGTGTGCCGGTGATGCAGGCACTGGCCGCGACGCTGGGCAGAACCACCCAGGAAATCCTGGACATGGGATCCAAGGGGCAGCTGTCTTTTGCGTTGCTCGATGAGGCGCTGGCGTCGCTGTCGAACGAAGGCGGCAAATATTTTGGTCTGATGGAAAAGCAGAGCCAGAATCTGGCCGGGCGCTGGTCGGTGGTAACAGCCGCGATCCGGAATACCGGGATTGCGATCGGCGAAGAGGCGATACCGGCACTGTCCGCTGCGTTGGAAGAATTTTCGGCGGCCCTCGATGAGATGAGCCAATCCGGAGAGCTGGACACAATTGTCCGCGATACCGCCCTGGCGCTTGGGGAGATTGCACAGAACCTTAAGGACATCACGCTCTGGATGATCAAACATCAGGCAGCGATCAAATCGATCGCCGGCGGCGCATTGTGGATCGGGGTGGCGATGAAATCCAGGGCGATCATCATGAGCCTGGCGGGCGGGCTTACGCAACTGGCTGCGGCGCATACTGCGCAGGCTGCGGCGGCCGCGGCATCAGCGGCGGCTACTGGCGCAGTAGGCACGGCAGCAGCGGCTGCATCAGTCAAAGTTGGACTGCTGTCCACGGCACTGAAAGGCGTTGGTGTAGCTGCCGGTGTGGCGGGAGCGGTTCTGGCCACCGCTTTTATCGGTTTTAAGATCGGGTCTGTACTTGGCGAGCTGCTGAAGCTCGATGAGGTCTTCACGCGTCTTATCCTGAAGAAAAAGGGATGGACGGATGCGGAGATCGATAGCGCCGACGGCGGAGGCGCGGTGACGCCATCGATGCCGAAATATGACCTGGCCAAAGCGGAAAAAGAAAAAGCGGAACTCGAGGCTCGACTGGCGAAACTTTCGGAGATCCATCTGCCGAAGGAGAGCAAGGGAGAGTTGGCGATGGACACACCGGCACTGGAAGCTGAACTCAAGGCGGTTAGCGATAAGATTGCTGAAGCGCAGGCCGGCAGTGACAAACGTCTGGAAGAGCTGGCGGCGACCGATGACAAGATCCGGGGGATGCTTAATGAACGCGATGCGCTGGAGAAACGCCTGGCTGGGCGTCACACGGCAGCGGAGAAGGAAAAGATCACGGGCAAAATTACCGAGATCGATACCAAGACCGGAGATTATCAGAAACGTGCGGATGCTGAGATCGCTGCCATTGAGGACACCAATAAGAAATTGCGGGTTGCGTTTGAACGTTATCGGAATTTGCGCGCTGAACAGGAGGAGGCAAAGAACCGGGCACCATTCGGTACCAAAAACACGATCAGTAAAGCGTATGAGCCGGAACTCGAGCAGGCGTCAGCGGAATGGCAGTGGCTTGAAAAACGGTTGAGATCCCAGCAGAAGACTGCGGAGGAATATCAGGCAGCCCGGGAAGAGCTGGAAGAGTACAAGGCGACCGCTGGTGCACAAAAAGCGGAAACCCTTTCCGCTGCTGATAAATTCCGTGCAGAGGAGCAGAAGCGCCTGCAGGATGAGGTATCCGCGCATCTGGCAAAGCTGACCAAGTCCGAGACCGAGCTGAAGCGTGCGGAATGGGCCAAGCAGGTTGCCTCGTACCGGGAAGCCTACAAGAAAGCCGGTCTGGAAAGTCCGGAACAGTCTGCCCGGCTGGATGATCTGGAGGCTGCGGGATATGCGGCCATCGACGAGGAACGGAAGAAAAAGCAGCAGAGCCTGTATGATCAGCTGGCAAAGCTCACGTTGTCAGAAACGGCTCTGAAGAAACGGGAACTTGCTAAGCAGCTGGAAGAATATCGCAAAGCCGGCGCGACGCAGCAGCAGCTGGCTCGGCTGCAGGCAGTAACGCTTGCGCAAATCGAACGCGACAAGAATCAGAAAATATTGACTGCTCAAAAGCAGCTTATCTCTGCCCAGCGGAACCAGGCGGAAGACCTGGCGAACAACCGTCTGGATGCCATGATGCGGAAACTCGATCAGGCTGGAGTGAAACTCAGGAAAAGCCTGGATAAGTTTGCCTTCAATCCGGAGGATGACTGGAAAAAGCTGGCGAAGAGTCCCCGTGAACGCAGGGAGCGCAAGAAAAACGTTGAGCTGGATCAGCAGATCGATGAGAAGATGGCTGCGGTTGGACGCGGGGATCGTGTCCGCTTCACCAGGCCGGAGCGCGAGCGCATCGACGAACGGGAGCGGATCGAGAAACGTCTGGCGGAGAATGAGAAGAGGGGACGCAGGGAGCAGCGTGCGGTTGACAATCAGCGCAGGAAAGATCGGGAGCAGAAACTCGCCCAGGCGGTAAAGGACGCAAGAAAAAATCTTGATGATCTGCGGGATAAACCGGTCACACCGCGTGGACAGCGGCAGCCGATCCGGCCACCGGCGCAGCGTGTGCAGCCTTCCGAACCGGCGCCAGTTGAACCGCCGCCAGCGTCCAAGCCAGAACGTCCCTGGATCAGTGAATTGCGTCCGTCGATCAAGACGGGGGATAAGAACCGTCCCAATGCCATCAATGCCGTTGAGGGATCTTTCAATTACAGCGGGCAGCTGGATCAGATCCTGCAGCAGATGAAGCAGCTGAACAAACGTTTTTTTGTTGTAAAGGGGGCCTGAAGTGAGCAGCAAAAAAACGACTAATTTTCTGACCGACTTCGCGATGGTGGATTGTCGCGAGGAATTCGAATGGTACAATGGATTGTGGATTGGTCAGTACTGGAAATACCGGATTGTGACGACGGAGGTTTGGGAGGCATTGCTGGAGGATGGTGAGCCGATGCCGGCATAATTTATCAATACAGGCAAAAAAGCGATTGGCGCCTGGCGTTGTGAGGACCGCGGGGTGAGCGATCCATTTGGCTCTCCGCTTCAGCGTTGGTATCATGAGACCTGGGTTTCGAGGAGTGTCTACTATGCGGTTTGATGGACGTATCCAGCTCATAGAACCCGATCAACTGGCTGGCGCGGCGGTTTACAATCCGCTGGCCAGGGCGATCAAATACATAAGGACGCTGTCTCCGTTTTTGCTGATCGGGGTGACTCCTGCAGGCGGACTGCAATTTGACTTTAATCATGCCTCATTGCTGCAGCTGCTTGGAAATAACATGCCGTTTTCCTGCAGCATCGACGGGGACAAGCTGCAGGTGGCCGGGGGGACTGTGTGGCTCTGCGACCGTAAGCTCGAGGTGGAAGATCGCGAGATCGATCTGGATGGGCCGAAGTCGGTGTGGGTGCGGATCACCAAGAGTGCAGCTGAAATCAAGTACGGCAAGGATTTTCGGATTGCACTGGACATTACCGAGGGGCGCTGCAACTGGCCTCTGGCGACGGTGGAAGAGACCGATGACGAGTTTCAGGTGCATCCGAGGTATGTTGGTGACATCGTGATTCTGACGATGCCGCATATCTTACTGCCCGGTTATGACGCAGGAAAAACGCTGGTTCGAATTTGCCGGAACGGGAATGAACGGTATATCGAAACCGGAGAATGCGAGGAAGACGATGAGTAAAAAACTCTGGTTCCGGGATGGAAAAATCGTCGTGGATGAGGACGGGCGCCCGATCCTCTGCAGCGAATGCCCGTGCAACCGGATCTGCGAGCCGAAAAATCTGTACGAGTTTTCGGTCGACGGGCGCAGCGGGGATACGAGCACGCATGATCTGTCGGCCTGGGCCGGGGATGAGATCGGCTGGCCGGGGGGCGTGTGGCGCCTGCTGGAGACATCGGATTGCTATGTGTATGCATCCGGGATAATCGATGAGAATGGCAAGCTGGTCGGGCTGCCGGTGGTTTTCGAATCAGAGTATCATTATCGTGGCTGGATGCTGCTGCAGCAGGGCTGCATCGATGAGTTCGGCGCGGTGCACTGGCCGCCTTCCGGGGGCTGTGAAAATTTGTAGGAAAGGGGACAAAAGGATGAATCAGTTTGCGCAAATGGAACAAACACACATGCCGTACAGAGTACCATCTGAAAATGGTGTAATCGGATACTTTCTCTGTGTGAAAAATCCTCTCGGCGTCTGGAAACTGAGACGTTTATGGGAAAACAGTTTTCTGGAAATACCAACCGGCCTGCCGGATGATTGGAATGAATGCGCCCCGGTGGCGGATTTTGATGAAGGGGTATTCACGCTGTCATTTATTGCAGGCCCGACTCGGGCAGCGGGTAAATATGGTTTGTATAAGTTTGCGAATCTGGCAGATGATGATCAAGTCATTCGGTTATGCGATGCAGACGTTGGTTTCGCCCGACAGGACTGGCTGGTGTGGGGGTCACGGCGCGGGCCGCTGATCGTCCGGCGTGGCAAAAATGAGCAGGAGCTGCATATCGCCGGGCTGGATTTTCTGTATCGGGTTTGTCCGGATGCGTTTGCGCCAAGCCGGCTGCTGATTACCGCTTCGGTCAATGGCCTCGATGAGTCGATCATCTATGATTTTCACAGTGGGGAATGCCAGAAGGTAACAGAAAATCATTGCTGCCTGTATAAATTTGCCGCTCACGAAAATGGTGGTTATCTCTACGCTTTGCGCGGTACCGGCGACAATGAAGACCGGCGAGTCGTGCAGTCCGGAGAAGTCAGGATATGGTCTGTCCCGGATCTGATCCAGCTGAAGCCAAGAGAAAACGCGGACAGCATGGACTGCGTGGCCTGCTTCCGGAAGCACATCGCAGCCGCGTTGTCGTTTGCGAAGGAGATCATGGCCGGGCATGGTGATGGAGCGGATCTCGATCACCGGGCCGATCTGGAGGGTGAAATCGCCAATGCGGAACAGCATGCCAGGGAAATGACTGTACCGGGATATGCGATGGCGCTGCGGGAACTGAGGCACAACCTGGACGCGAAAGCCTGGCATCCGGCGCCGGATGATATTGTCGTTTTGCGCAAACTCTGGAAGAGCAGCATGGGCGTATCGTGCGGCTGCAGCAAACATCGCAGGGAGGCGATTGGATGAATATCAGATTCATACACGACCTGGAAAAAAAGATTTTCGTCAATGATGCCGGCGTCAGCGTCAAAACCATTCCGGAGATTGCCTATGGCATGAAACCGGTCTGGGAATGGCAGTTCATTAATTCTGCCGGAGAAGCATGGGATTTCAGCCAGGTCGTATCCTGGAAAGCAGTCATCGATACGGATCACCTGCATGCGACGGAACCAATGTGCCGTACGCTGAGCGGGATCACGGTGGTTGAAGACATTGTCTATGTCCCGCTTGACGCGTTGACTACCACCTATAGGGACAAGACCGATGGCAAAGAACTGACCAAAGGTTATTTCGACCTGACTGGCTACGATGCAGCCGGCATAAAAATCTTCTATTTTAAATGCCCGGTGAATTGTCTTTATGTTCTGGATCCGGAAGAAGGCGTCGACCCGCTGGACCCGCCGGAAAATTATATCAGTCCGGCACAGGTGGCGGCCATCGCCCAGGGAGTTGTCGATGCTGCTCTGGAGGCATACACACCGCCACCTGGTGGCGTAGGTCCCACCGGCCCGGCTCCTCTGTTTGAGTTTTCTGCTACCGGGATCGACGGCACCTGGCATGCCACCTGGGTGCCTGGCGATCTTTATTTGAGGGTTTCGACGGATGAGGGCGTGACCTGGCAGGGGCCAATCCCGCTGGGTACTGCCCAGGCAACATTCCCGATGGTGGCAGCATGGTCGGATGAGATCACCTATGCCACCGGGGCACTGGTGGCATTCGGCACACCGTCCGGATTGTACCAGGCGAAACAGCCGGTTGGATACGATCAGAGTCCGGCTGATTACCCGGCCAAATGGCAGCAGATCGCGGGACCCGGGGCCGATGGCGCGAGCTCGACATGGATTCTCGGAACCGGTGCGCCGGCTGCGGAACTCGGAAATGACAACGACCAGTATCTGGATGAGCTGTACAATCATTTTCGCAAGACGGCCGGCGCCTGGGTGCAGATCGGCAATATCAAGGGCGCCAATGGAGCCGGGATCAATCACCGGGGCGCCTGGGCAGCGGATGCTGCGTATTCGGCAGGCGACGGCGTCACCAGCAATGGATCCGTATGGCGCTGTAAAGTGCCGCATACCGGGCAGGAGCCGCCTGCCACCCCGGAAGGTGTATCGCTTTACTGGGATTTGTTCGTGGCACGTGGAGCAACCGGGGGGGTTGGCGCGGCTGGAACTGTGCAGATCGCGGCAATCAATATGCTGGCGCCAACGGCCAGCGCGTATGCCTCGGAGGGATCCGGAAGCACTGCGGCGAGGCGGGTCTATACGCTGAATATTCCGCGGGCGAGTACCGGCCCGGCCGGATCGCTGCGAATTGAAATGGGGCTGCCGCTGGAAACGGGGGAAGCGCCAACTCTTGAGGAAATTGCCGGGAGTACTCCATACAATCGGGCGTACCGGATGCGGGTGCCGATGGGGCCGCAGGGCGAACGTGGCACTGGAATGTATGTCAACGCGACGGGAACGCTCGCGGAAAGGGTGCAATATGACAGCGCTGCGGCGGGGTATGCTTATCTCGCCACTGATATTCTGACCGATGACCTGGATCATCATTACCAGGCCATGTATTTCAAGGAGTCGGCCTCAATCGGTGACTGGTCGGACGCGATCAGGCTGTATATGGGTGCGGAGGGAAAAGAAGGGAAAGAGGGAAAAGAGGGAAAGCAAGGAGTCCCTGGCGAAAATGCTGCAGTCAAGCCGGATCAGGAGTTTGTTGCGGATGATCTCTTCGAGGGCACACTGATCGTCGCGGGAACGGATCCGATCGCCCAGGTGGAAGTCAACGACGTGTCCGGGCATGGGCATGCACTATCGCTCGCCGGCGGGGACAGCGGAATTGCCATTACAACTCGGCGTGATACGGGGCAGACGCTGGTTGCCTTCGGCCCGTCGGTCGATTTGACGTATGGCGGTCGTATTCGGTTTGCGCAGGGGCTGTCTGGGAAGAGTCTTTATCAGATGTGGCTGGATGCGGGTCATACTGGAAGCCAGACGGATTACATCAACTGGCTGAAGGAAACTGCAACCAGGATCGCTATTACGGGTGATGATCTGGTCGATGTTGGTGACGGGGATCTGGGTGTGACCACTGAGACGGACGGGGTTGTGATCGCGGTGATCGACGAGGCTGGCGTACAGTATCTGCTGGCCGACACTGATGTATCCTATGCCGGCGCAGTTTGCACGGTCAACTTGCAGCGTCTGCTGACACTGAAATTGATCGAAACTATACCGGATACCTGGCAGTTGATCCTGGCTGGCGGGAAAGGCCCAAAGGGCGAACCCGGCGATCAGCCGGAACTGAGCAGCAGCCCGGCCGTGGCATTGGCTGCTACGGCTGCTGCTGGCGTGAGCACGGTGGCGGCCAGGGCGGATCACGTGCACCCGACAACGGGTCTGGTTACTTCGGGCCAATTGGCCAATTTCATTCCGGTAACATTCCGCGGAGCTGCCAATGGTGTGGCTGGGCTGGACGCGACTGGCAAGGTGCCATTGGCGCAATTGCCGGAAATGTCTGGTGGAGGAGGCGGGCTTTCAATCACCCGGCTGCGCCTGGCTCGCCCGTCGTTTGATGATGCTACGCATCTGGTTGTAGAGGCGGCTGTCTGGCAGGATTTTTCGGATGCCGCCC
>CALCQT010000368.1 GCA_937894825.1 uncultured Anaerolineaceae bacterium | reverse complement strand
GCAGCCTACCACCAATATCTTCATAACCCTCTTTCCTCTCGTAAACGCAGCCATTCACAACGCTGCGTAAAAAAATCAGTATTACAGATCGTCAATATCATAAGGCACTTCTGTGATGACGACATTTGGATAATGGATCAACGCATTTCGCAGCGAATCCGCCGCTTTCGCATGCAACAGAGAAATCGCCGGTAGTTTACTCACAAACTGTGGAACAACAATCGTCACTACTTCATTCACGTCCACTTTTTTCAGCAGTGCTTCGATATAAATCAGTAAAGGTTCGAGCAAAAGCCGGTAAGGTGAATCAAGAATGGTCAACCTGTAGCCGTCGCCCCATTCCTGCCAGCGTTCCTGAATTTTCTCCGATTCTTCCGGGTCCACTGCAACATGCAGCGCAGTAATATCATCCGAAATCGTCCGGGCATAGCGCAGCGCTTTAATTGAGCTTTGATGGACGCCGCTCACCAGCAACAAAACCCGGTGACGGGTGATATGCGGGCTCGACTTCTCCCCATCGCTGAGCGACAACCTGCTCGCAATCGTCCGGTAATGCGAATGGATCAGTGAAAAGATGAGGACCAAAAACGGTGTAAGGATCAGCACGAACCAGACCCCGTCAATAAATTTTGTGACACCAAAAATAAGCGAAATAATCAGGGTACAAAAGGCGCCGATTCCATTCGAAAGCATCTTAAAAAGCCAATGCCGGTCATACTTAAATATGGAAATGTGCCCATGAAAAACTTCCCCTTCTTTCATTTTCCCAATCCTGTGCCAGCGCTTGGCCATGCCAAATTGGGATAAAGTGAAGGATACGAAGACGCCCACCGCATAGAGCGGGATCAACCGGTTGACGCTGGCCTGGAAAAAAACAATCAGCAGGATCGCCATGGTCGACAAAAAGACGATCCCACGGGAAAAAACCAGCCGGCTTCCGCGCCAGGAAAACTGACGGGGCAGAAATCCGTCTCTGGCCAGCATCGCGCTCAAACGCGGATAATCCGCGAATGCTGTGTTGGCAGCCATAATCAAAATCAACATTGTCGAGCCAACCGTGACCAGGTACAGGATATTTTTCGAATGGAAAATTGTGCGCGCCAACTGTGAAATGTTCGCTTCGACCTCGGATGGGATCACACCGGTCCGAAAAGTCAGATAAGAGACGCCCAAAAGCAATGTTCCTAACAAAACGGACATAATGATCAATGTTTCACCCGCGTTTTTTGTCCGCGGTTCTTTAAAAGCCGTAATCCCGTTGGAAATGGCTTCCACACCAGTCAGTGCGGTCGTTCCGCTGGCAAACGCTTTTAAAATCAAAAATGCGGTTATGGCAGAAAACGGACCATCATGTTCCAGTTCTGGAGGATCCACAACCGTTCCAAGGTCGCCGGCAAACAATTGGAATAAGCCGTAGATGACCATGATTGAAATTGAGCTCAGAAACACATAGGTTGGGATGGCAAAGGTGAGCCCGGATTCTTTTACACCGCGCAAATTAACCACCATTATAAAGAGGACAAACCCCATCGCGAGCAAGACCCGATAGTGATAAAGGTCAGGGAAAACGGAGGTAAATTGGGCCACACCGGAAGAAATAGAAACCGCAACCGTCAGGATATAATCCGTCAGCAGTGCCGCGGCAGCCGTCATCGCGGCAGTATCACCCAGATTATCCCGCGCCACGATATAAGCGCCGCCACCCTCCGGATAAGCGTGTATGGTCTGTTCATACGAAATTGCCAATATCGTCAACAATCCGACAATACAGAGCGTTATTGGCATAATATATCCGAAAGCGGCTGTCCCGGCCGCCGCCAGAATGAGCATCATCTCCTGTGTGCTGTAAGCCATGGACGACAAAGCGTCGGACGCAAAGACCGCCAGCCCGACCGCTTTTCCAATCGTCTGGTGCGATGACTCCGCGGTTTCCAGTGGTTTCCCGATCAGCATCGTCAACAAAGATCTGGAAGGCCGATATTCCGAAGTTTGATGAAACACGGAATCATTTTTATTATCAAATTCAGTCATAATTTCCTATACTCGCAAATAAAAAAAGAGATACTTCACCCATAAGCAATCGACTGAAGATCTCCACTCATATTTTCTTGATTATATACCCGTTATCGAAAAGAACCAAATAATGGGAATGAATCTGATGATACCGCAATGGGCAATTCTCATAATCGAGCCTTTCGCACCTTCGGTGGACATGAAATCGCAATGCCTTCTTACGAATTCGCTTTTGACGTTCTTACTTTTGACACCGGCGCCTTGACGAAATTCTTTTAAATCCTGCGGCGCTCTTCCGGTAATTTCAACCGGACTTCCGTTATCGGTTCAGACCGAATTTGTTGCGTAAACGGCTGCCGATCCGTGTCTTGCGCCCGATCCGATACCGGTCCCGGCGGCATTTGTGTTTGAATCGGATCCTGCCGTACCAGCATATTACTGAATTCAGTCATTGAGCGGAACCGGAAGATGATGTTCAGCGCAAGCGCGCGCATGATCGCATGATCCGCTTCCATCGGCAACGCCACACCCAATTGAGATGGCGGGAGCAGATCATCTTTCAGTGACCGTGTCGGTGCGTCCGGCGGAACAATTCCGGTAATAGCCCGGTAAAAAGTCGCCCCCATCCCATAAACATCCGTCCAGGGGCCCTGGCTTGATCCGCTGGGATATTGCTCCATCGGCGCATAACCGGGCTTGATCACCGTCCGGATACTATGCGTATCTTCTTCCTCATGGTAACGCGCCGCGCCAAAATCCAGCAGTTTCGTCTCACCGGCTTCCGTGACATAAATATTATCCGGCGCAATATCCCGGTGAAGCATCCCTTCCTGATGGACCGCATCCAAAGACGCCATAATCGGCCGTAACAGAACCAGCGCTTCCTCATAAGAGATTCTTCCGCCCCGGCTTTCCAGATAACCGCGCAGGGATTGGCCTTCAATGTATTCCATGACAAAATAAGCCGTGCCTTTCTCCTGGAAAAAATTCAGCACGCCGACAATATTCGGAAAATTTATCAGTTTCGCTAAAATACGGGCTTCGCGGAAAAATGCCTCAACCCCCCGATGAAAAGCGGCCTGATTTTCAGGCAGAATCGGTTGAACTTGCGCGCCTTCCCGAATTACCAACCCGGATGGGAAATATTCCTTAATCGCAATTCGATTGTGATTCACCAGATCATAACCGAGATAGGTGATGCCAAAGCCGCCCTGCCCCAAAGTCTTGCCAACCAAATACTGCCGGTTCAGTACCGTTCCATACTGGAGTTGCTGGGAATTGTTGAAGGAAGACAGGTTGTCAAAACCACATTGCGGGCAAGGATTTTTCCCGCCCGTACCTGTAAAACAATTATTGCAGATATTCTGGATACTCACATCTTCCTCAGTTGCCCCGCCGGCAGCGGTCATTCGGGATTCTCTATTAAATTCTACCATCGGCAAGCTGGAAACCCGAACAGGTCAAAGCAAATGACTGCCGTCCGCCGGGGCTTCTCTTTCTATCCTACCCGGAGCAAAATTGTCTTATTCAATTTGAGCAACAAACCACTGAAGAATCTTTGTCTTTTGAACCGCAACCTGATTGGAAATTCCGGCAAAATGACCCTATGCGAATCAAAACAAATGTTATATCATAAGACTATAAGTGTTTATACATTCAAAATGAATGGTATAAACAAAAAATAAGTCTATTCACAAGGAGAGGCTCATGAACAAAAGAATAATCGCTATTCAATTGATTGCACTTGCATTAATCGTTGTATTTACTGGCGCAGTGCATGCACAGGACTCAAAATCAATTTATTACTTAAACTTCAAACCGGAAATTGCAGAAGTTTACGATGAAATTTCCGCCGCCTATGAAGCGGAAACCGGCGTGAAATTGAACGTTGTCACCGCAGCTTCCGGCACTTACGAACAAACTTTGAAATCGGAAATTGCGAAAGCGGATCCGCCGGTGCTCTTCCAGATCAACGGGCCGAAAGGCTATGCATCCTGGAAAGACTATACGAAAGATTTGAAAGACACCGAGTTATATGCGCATCTGTCTGATAAATCACTCGCGGTCACCGATGGTGACGGTGTTTATGGCATCCCATACGTGGTTGAAGGTTATGGAATTATTTATAACCAGGCCATTCTGAACGCTTATTTCGCGACAGAAGGCGCAGTCGCTGCTTCGATGGACGAAATCAATAATTTCGCCACATTAAAAGCTGTCGTGGAAGACATGACCGCTAAGAAAGATCAGCTGGGCATCGACGGGGTCTTCGCTTCCACCTCATTGCAGCCGGGCGAAGACTGGCGCTGGCAGACACATCTTGCCAACGTGCCGGTTTATTATGAGTTCAAGAACAACAATATCGACCTGGCCAGCGACGCTACCAAAGAAATCACTTTCGAATATGGCCCGAATTTCAAAGATATCTTTGACCTATACATCAATAACTCGGTGACCGACCGCAAACTTCTCGGCACCAAACAGGTAGCTGATTCCATGGCTGAATTTGCGCTTGGGCGCGTCGCATTCGTCCAGAATGGTAACTGGGCCTGGAGCCAGATCGCTTCTGTTGACGGCAACGTTGTGGCCGAAGAAGATATTAAGTTCCTGCCGATTTACATCGGCGTTGCGGGTGAGGAGAACCAGGGTCTCTGCACCGGTACCGAAAACTTCTTCTCAATCAACAAAAATGTTTCCGAAGAGAAACAGAAGTTGGCTGAGGATTTCATCTATTGGTTATATTCCTCCGAGACCGGGAAAGATTTCGTCACCAACAAACTCGGCTTCATCGCCCCGTTTGACACCTTCAGTGAAGATGAAAAACCGACCGATCCGCTTGCGAAAGAAGTTTTGAACTGGATGAGCAAAGACGGCGTGACCTCCGTTGCATGGAACTTCACTGTCTTCCCAAGCCAGACTTTCAAAAATGACTTTGGCGCCGCGTTGTTGCAATATGCACAGGGACAGATTGAATGGGACGCCGTTTCAACACTGGTCGTTGACGAATGGAAAACTGAAAGCGCGAATTAACCGGCTTCTGAATTGAACAGATAGTTCGAAAAATCATAAAAGCCTGCTCTTGATTTGCCATATCAAAGCAGGCTTTCTTTTCATAAAGGAGGCGACAAATGGACAAAACTCTGAAAAAATACTTTCCGATTTTTGTATTGCCAACGCTTCTGGCATTCACGGTATCATTTCTTATTCCTTTTATTATGGGGATTGGGCTTTCATTTACCGAGTTCCGGACGGTTATTGACGCGCGCTGGGTCGGCATGGCCAACTATATCAAAGCTTTTACAGCGGATACCAAATTTATTGAAGCGCTTTGGTTTACGGCAAAGTTCGCCGTTGTTTCGGTAGCTTCGATCAATCTGATCGCCTTTCCGCTCGCGTTGCCTCTGAC
>CALCQT010000367.1 GCA_937894825.1 uncultured Anaerolineaceae bacterium | reverse complement strand
ACAGCGATGAGGATCAATGAACCGGCCCCGAGTATCAGCAAAGGGGTTTTGATGACTGAGAACATCGCTTTGAATTGGTGCAGGTTAATAGCCGCGAGTTTTAATAAATTTGAAACCTGAAGCCCGGTGCTGACCAGATTCTGCGGCGAAAACAGCACCAGACAGGACGAAACGGATAAAAGCCCCAACATTCCAAGAATGGCCAGAATGAGACGGATCCTTTCCGATTCCTCTTTTTCCTTTAGCCTCTGTGCAAATTGCTCTTGCCAGCGGAACATGAATCCTGGCGCCGGTTTTATTATGGAGGCATTTCTAATGATCGAGAGGCTTTGATCAAGGCCTTCCTGCAAAACACGACAGGAATCGCACTCCGCGACATGCCGAGACAGCTGCTGTGCTGAATCCGGTGGCAACGCCTCATCCTCCAAAATCCATCTTTCAAAATCTTCATGGCTGTTCATAGCATTCATCTCCTCGATCATACCTGGCTTTCAAGCCAAAATTGCGCAAGCGATTTACGTGCGCGGAATAGTCTGCTTTTTACGGCGCTTTCACTCAGGGAAAGGTTTTCGGCAATTTCACGGTCCGAAAAGTCATACCAATACCGGAGGACGATCGCCGCCCGGTCAATTTCACTCAACTGCGTCAACATTTTTTTAATCGAACTTCATCTTCCTGTCGGATCACCTCAATCTCTGGGAGTGGGGTTTTTTCCGGAATTATTTCTTCCATTGTTTCATCAATTTCCACCTCAGGAACCCTTTTCTTTCGTTGCTGATCGATGCAGTGATGTGCGGCGATCGAAAGAATCCAGGTTGAGAAGGATCGGTTCGGGTCATATTTTGAAAAATTTGACCACGCTTTCCAGAAAGTTTCCTGTGCGGCGTCTTCAGCGTCCCTTTCGTTATACAACATTCTGTAACACAGGTTGTATACGGGATTTTGATAACTCTCGACAATTAAAGCAAAAGAATCCTGGTTACCGCCTTGTGCCTGCTCAATGATGTCGGGAGAAATATTTATCAACTTCCGCTCCAGTTATTCCTACTCAAATATACGCAAGGGAAAAGGTATCGTTGCAAACCAGGTTTCGGATTTTGATCCCTGTTTGCCTTTATTAGGTTTCAGGAGAAAAATTTTCATTTTCGAAGTTAATTATACGAGTAATTGAGATATTGTCTTGCTAAATTTTGAAAAAAACGGCAATTCCCGCAGGACAGATCCGTTTATTCTCTTAAAAATGTATATAATTGACTGCAAAAGGGCTCAACCAGAAACTACGGTATATTTTGTTTACGGATCCGGTTTTTACACGAAATTCTGTCATTTCAATTGCGGGAGCGGGAGGAAAAACTTCGCTGATGTTTTTTGTGGCGCGGATGCTGCCATTCCCGTGCCTGATTACAACGACCACCAAAGTCGGTTTTGATCAGATCACCGCGGCGGATTTATGCCTGTCTTATTCCGATTTCGTCGCCAATCCCGGCAAATTGGCCGGGAAAAAGGTGATCTGGGTCAGCCCCACGCTTTCTCCGGAACACAGGAAAGTGACCGGATTCATACCCATATTGTTCAGCCGTTTTTCGCTTTACGCCGCCTCTATGAATCTTCCCGTCGTGATTGAGGCCGATGGCGCGCATGAGCGTCACATCAAATCCCCCGCGGATCACGAACCGGCCATTCCGCCTGAGACCACCATGATGCTGCATCTGACCGGGTTGGACGTGCTGGATAAACCGGTCTCGGATCGTCATGTTCACCGCGTGGAACGCTTTATGGAAATTACCGGCGCCGCGGAAGATGATGTGCTATGTGAGGAACTGATCGTAAAAAACATTCTCCATCCGCAAGGGGGATTTAAAAATGCACCGGGAGGTTGCCGGTGTATTGCAGTATTGACACACGCCGATACACCCGAGCGGGTAACACGGGGTATGAATATCGCCGGGGAACTGGTGGCTTCCGGTCAAGTGGATTGTGTTTGGCTCACCCGGCTGTTTCCGATTCAGGATCGTTTTGTGACTGTAATTCGTTCGACCGGCAGCGAGCATTTTATTTTTGACGCGGAAGATGAAGGATGAAGCGCCCGGCACAAATCGTCGCGATCCGCGGTGCCGGAGATTTGGCTTCCGGAGCGGCGTTGCGCTTATGGCGCAGCGGGTATCGGGTGATTTTGTCGGAACTGGCCGTGCCGCTATGCGTGCGACGGTCTGTTTCTTTTGCCAACGCGGTGTTTGAAGGGCAGACGAAGGTCGAGGAAGCCGAATGTGCTTTGATTTCCGATCCGGCGGAAGCGGATCATTTTTGGGAGAAGGACCGGATTCCGTTGATGATTGACCCGTCCGGTGCGGAAATTCTCTCGTTCCAGCCGGATGTGCTGGTTGACGGACGGATGATCAAAATTCATCAGGAGGAACCGCATTGTTCGGACGCGCCGCTGGTGATCGGGTTGGGACCGGGACTTTTAGCAGGAACCAATGTTCATGCTGTGGTCGAGACCAACCGCGGCCATGATCTGGGACGGGTGCTTTGGCATGGTGAAGCGGAGCCCGATACCGGAATGCCGGGGACGATCCAGGGTGAGGCGCTCAAGCGCGTGGTGAAGGCGCCTTGCGCAGGCGCTTTTCAACCCCAGGTCGCAATCGGCGACACTGTTCAGGCAGGCGACCGGATTGCAATGGTCGGTGATACGCCGGTCTATGCACAGCTGGCTGGCATGGTGCGTGGTGTGCTTTATCCCGGGTCGCAGGTCGAAAAGACACTGAAAATCATGGATATCGACCCGCGCGGAAAACGGGAATATTGTTTCTCCGTTTCGGATAAGGCGAATGCGGTTGGCGGCGGCGTTTTGGAGGCTATTTTAACTTGGAGCGCTCGAGGATCAGCTGGGATACGATACTGACCGCGATTTCCTCCGGTGTTTCACCATACAGCTTTAACCCGATCGGAGAAAATACTCGGTCGATCTGCTCCTGCGGGACGCCTTCCCGCCGCAGCCGCTCGAACATCAAGTCCCGTTTATAGGTGCTGCCGATCATCCCGATGTAAAAAGCATTGGTGTCCAGCATGGCCTTCAGCGCGTCATAATCGCCCAGATGTCCGCGTGTCAGGATAACGATGAAACTCTCCTCGTCAATCGGAAGCTCCGGCAGCTCATTAAATGAGGGGACGACGTAAACATCCGATTCCGGGAAGCGTTCTTTGTTCGCAAATTCCGCACGATCCTCAATGATGACCGTCTGAAAATCGACGTAACGCGCCAACATTTCCGTCTCTTTGGCCACGTGTCCGCCGCCAAAAATATAGACGATTTTTTTCTTTTGCAGTTTTTCGATCAGCAGGCTTTCCGGGTCGTTCTCTTCGGCGTGAATGCCGACATGCTTGATGGCGGAAAGGATACCGCCGGATTTTTCACCGACGAGCAGGTTGGGGCCGGTCACTTCTCCGCTTTCACTGATATAACAGTACTCGTTTCGGGTAGGATGTGTCTTCTCAGTTGCGTAGGAGGTGACCAACCAGCCTTTCTTCTTGTTGTTGATGGCGGAAAGTACCGTTTTGAAAACTTCGGCTGCAGTTTGATCGTCGCCGGAAATATAAGTCAGCAGAATGGCGCCGTAACCGCCGCAGATCATCTCCGATTTGGCCGCGTCGGTGCCGTTCATCAGGTAGCGTTTGGTGAAGCCGGATTTCCGCTCGAAGACCGCGTCCGCGTTATGGATGGCGTTTGCCTCCAGCGGGCCGCCGCCGATGGTGCCGACGATGGCGTGATCCCGGTACACCAGCATTTTTGCGCCGGATGAGCGGGGAGAGGAGCAGACATTTTCAATGATCGTGACCAGGACGGCGTCCTCATTTTTCTCTATGCTGTCAATAATTGCCTGATAAACTTCCTGCATTTTTCAATCTCCTCTCTGAATTCCTGAATCTGCCTGGTCATTTTTCCGGTGGGTCTCCAGGCAGGCTGATAACCATTGGATGATTCCTTCAATGTTTTTGATCCGAAAGTCAAAAACCATTTGCTGGTAAACGGCTTCCGGAGGCAGCGCTTTTATGCGTTCTGTAAACTTTTCCAGCGACAGCTCGCAGACCTTTTTTTGTTCGCGGATGATGGTTTCGAATTGTTCGTAAGGTTCGTTTTTCAAAAAATATAGCTTGGGCAGAAAAGCGGACCGCATCATGTGAGGCTGCTCGACCGGGGACAATTTCCACTCCTGGAAAAGCTTTTCGCCTTTCTCTGTCAACGAATAGACCTTTCGGAAAGGAAAGGCTGCTCCGGCCGCAATGCGGGACTCGATCAGCGTGCTTTTTTCCAGCTTGTCCAGGATCGCGTAGAGCTGGCTCTGATTGAAG
>CALCQT010000366.1 GCA_937894825.1 uncultured Anaerolineaceae bacterium | reverse complement strand
CCGACCGCGGTGGCCTCCCAAAACCAGGTATACCGATCGAGGTCGGTCCAGACATAACCGGATTGGACCACATGAAACAGCTCATGGATCAAAGTCAATTGCAGATCATCGATTTGCCGGCGGTATATTCTAGGAAAGTTTGCCGCTTTGATCTGATCCACATTGTCCGGGAGAGAAACGGATGAACTGGCGTTGATGTGAATGTATGGATCGTCCCAATCAGGATTTTCCGAATATCCTAAAATGTCAGCGCTGTACGGCCATCGGTCAAAAACGTAGATTTCCGTTGTATGCCCCGGCCGCTTGAATAAACGTTCGGAAAACAGGTAATGATCCGCCTCAGCCAACGCGTCGATTACCAGTTGGACGGACAGCGGAACCACCTTTTTGGGATCAATGAGCTGTTCACTCAATTTCTGAAAGCGGGGATCAGCTTTCAGCCGGACTAAGGCCTGCTTCACGCTCCAATGATATTGGAGGCTGCTGCCGGCATAGACCGCATTTTCGATCATTTCCTCATCAACTTCCCTGAGATATTCATTCTCAAGCGCAGTGATCTGTTGCAGGACTTTCTTTATTTCCCCGGGCGCCGCGGGCGGCATATCCTCAGGCCAGTAAATCACGTAATGGGAAAGAAATTCCTCATGGCTGTATTTTCTGTTCCACATTTGGATCCAATTACGCTTGGCGCCGGTTTCAATCGTTTTTGCGACAACCGCTCCAATTGTAAGCCCGACCGTGATGGCAAAAATGGAGTTTTCATCTGTCAGCGCAGTCAGAACCGGTCCGTCTCTGTGATTTGCGATCATCACGATTTTCCCGGACGGATTCAGCTTCAGCAGCGAAATGTCGTCCCAAAGCGCTTCCGGAATTTCAAAGGCCTTTAGGTCGATTTCCATTTCTACGCTATTGGGCAGCCGCTCTCCTTCATTTAATCCGCAATTCATTTCGAAGGCGTCCAATATGACATACCCCTGGTCCCGATAGGTTTTGGCCGCCGTAATTAATTCCTCGTCCGGTAGCCGATGCCCTGTAAAGGTGCGGTCAGTGTCCAAGGCGTTTTCTTCCGCGATGATCGTCATCCCGCTAAAGAGTTCCTGATGAACTGCCCTGGTTCCGCTGACGGGCAGCGGTTTGGCAATGAATGTGTCTTCCAAATTCCCGGCCGGTTGGGTAGCTGTTTCTGTGTTTTCACCGCCTGTCATCAGCGCTTCAGTTTTAATCGCAGGCTGGATTGTCCTTTCCGGGGCACTGAATAAGATGTTTTGTATGAAATCGGGCTCCAGAAAATAGAGGGCGCCGAGGATAACGAGGAAAACGGCCAAAATAGCAGGAACAGGGCTGTTTTTTTTATCTTTGAGCGGATACGGCTTTGTATTCTTTATAGATTCCTGAGGAAGGTTTTCTTTTTCCGGGATTTTTTTTCTGACCGGAACCGGTTTTTCGGATTTTGAGACCGGATGTTTTCTGTCCCGGGACTGCAGCAGTTGTTCGGGTGAAACTGTTTTTGTACTCGAGGGCTGCACGGGAACGGACTTACAGGAAGTGCATATCTTTTCCATTCGCGCACCTTAAATGTCTGAGGATTTTTATTTTTGAACAAAGTATTTAACTGTTTGAACGGATATATTAATCGATGGATTCGAATTTTATTTTCAGCTTTAAATATATCATATCGCATTTGCTTTCAGGCAGAATATAATAATTTTACAATAGTTTTATGATTGTAAGATTATGTGCTTTTCGCGAGGATTGGAAAAATTTTGCAAATGTTTGAGCGCGTTCATGAGAAAAATCGGCAGGCCAAATACTTTTCGGAAAAAGTGCCGGCAGAAAAAAAGACCTTGACTAATGCATTCTGAGGAGCCGGAAAAAGACTTCGGAAAACCGGTTCGACAGCATTTATCCTGAAATCAATCCGGTTCAGAAATTTTGTCACTCATTGGATCGTCCAGGGATGGGATCATCGCGTACGATGAAAGACGGATCGGTGGATTGCTTATCTACCGGATTCAGGACAAGGCGTGCGAGATTCTGTCACTGGACAGTTTCCGTTAAGGCGCCGGCGTCGGGACGAGGCTGGTTGCGCAAGTCATCAGCGTCGCCAGGCAGCCGGGCTGTGCCCGAATCAGGCTGATCACGACCAATGAGGATCTGAACGCGATGGGGTTTTACTTGTAACGTTTTTACGGTGACTTTAATCACAATTTTACAATTCCTTTGCAATTAACGCTTGTATTTAAATAAAATAAGTCGTATAAAAAAAGCATACCAGATGGCATTATTGTCTCATCTGTCGACGACAAACATCATTCATTCCCTCTATGCCCGATATCCCTTTTTGAGTGGTATCAGGGCCATTTATGTTAACAGTTTTTGTTTGGAATAATGCTTTTGAGCATGGAGCATAGAAATATCAGGTTTTTAAATATTGCCCGATTTATCGCACTGTTATTGCGAGGTTCCTATGAGTAAGCTGCAAAAAAAAGATTCGCTGATTTGTCTGTTTCTTCTGATCTCATTGAGTTTTATCTTCGTGCGTTCGGTATATGCAGATGAAGCCGGCTGTTCGACAGTATCAGGCGGAGTAACGGCATCGGGTGACCTTTGTCTTGAGAATCCACCCGCCGGCGAAGATATCGATTCTTTGCCAATAATTTCTGACCAGTCCCCGGGCGATTCCTCGCAGCAGGGCATCCCTCCCGCTCCGGAAGCGACTGAAACCTCCG
>CALCQT010000365.1 GCA_937894825.1 uncultured Anaerolineaceae bacterium | reverse complement strand
TCTATGGCAAAACAAATCGCTGTCGCAGCGTTGACTCCGTTATTGATTTTTCCCTGTTTATGAGTGAAATGAGACCTGAGCGGGAAAGCTTGTGCGTTATTATACTCCTTTTTACGAAGGGAAGGCGTATTTGTGAATGTCCGGAGAATCCCAAAATTACCTTGGCTTTCGAAATGAAAAAGTCTGCCTGCGGTACGCTGTCAGTTTCGCTGCACGGCAATTTTGCAGGCCTTCAGAACATGTCTTGCCAGGACCGCGGTGGTGACGGACCCTACGCCGCCCGGGACCGGCGTGATGAACGCAGCTTTCTCTTTGCCTTTTTCGGTGTCCACATCCCCGCAAAGATTTCCAGTATCATCCAGGTTGATCCCCACATCAATTACGGTGGCGCCTTCTTTGATATAGCCATCTGTGATCATTCTGGCCCTGCCGATCGCGGCGATCAGAACATCCGCTTCCACCGTGACCCGGGGGAGATCCTCTGTTCTCGAATGGCAGATGGTTACCGTGGCGTTTTCTTTCAAAAGCAACATCGCCAGCGGTTTTCCGACCACTAATGACCGCCCGATCACCACTGCCCGCTTTCGATTGCCGCGGCTGGGGTGCAGGGCGGAAACCCGGACGCATCATCCGCGACAATTTTTGCCAGATTTACGGGGTTGAAACAGTCGATATCTTTTTCAGGACTGATCCCATGTTGGATGGCTTTTTCATCGATTTGTGCCGGCAGTGGGCGGAACAGCAGGATACCGTGGACTTGCACATCGGCATTGATGGCGGACAATTTCTCGATCAGCTGTTCCTGGCTGATGGCTTCCGGCAGCGTGGTGACCGTGCAATCAATGGCGCAGGCGCGCATCCGTTTCAACGCGGCGTTTTCATAGGCAAGATCGTCCGCTCGTTCTCCAACGCGCACAATCATCAGTCCGGGCACAATGCCTTGGCTTCGCAACGCTTCGGCTTCGCTTTTCACTTCCGCTGATATCGCGTCCGCTACAGGTTTCCCCTTCAGGATTTCTGCCATTGCTTAAGCCTCCTCATTATTGATTATTTTCAGAACTTTAGCATAGATTTCATCCGCCATAACTGTTCCTTCGGAAAGCAGCCGTTCGGCCTTTTGTTTCTGAAGGGTGACATAATCCGTGTCAGAAATTGAATTTAAATTGATCAGTACGTTCAGATAGGCGCTGTTCAATGCGGCTTTCAGGAACTGGACCCCGACGCCGATGTCGCTGATGATGATTTTTGACGATATCTCCTCAATTTCTTTGTGCATCCGGATGGCCTCACAGGCGAATTCGATCGTCTGCATGGGTGCTTCGCAGGCATTTTTGAGACTTTCCTGCAAGACAGTTTCTTTTTTTGCTTTCTCCGCGTCATTGTTGGCGGGCAGCGCGTACGCTTTGGCCAGCGGCTCGAACCCTTCCGCATCCCTGTTCACCAGATCTACCAGGCGCTCTCGCAACGCATCGCCTCGGGAGAGCAGGTCTTCATAGATCTCTTTGAAGGGTGCAAATTTCTTTTTGTCTTTTGTAAAGTTAATGACCATCGAATTCAGCGCGATTCCGAGCGCAGCAACCAGCGCCGCCGCGCCGCCGCCGCCCGGGACAGGCGCTTTGGACGCCAACAGTTTCGCAAAATCTCTGCAGGATTCCTGTGTAAGCATTATTTCACCTCATGTTTGGATAAATATGCCCGATGATAGACGAAGGGAAGCAGCAGACCTCCGCCGATATAGTTACCAATCGCCGCCCAGAACAGGTTCCCCAGAAAACCGGATGCTGTTACCGAGGCGCCCAGGGCGGTTCCGAGCGGCAGATAAAACATATTCGCGACAACATGCTCATAACCGGAGAGAACGAACAACATAACCGGAAACCAACAACCGAGCATTTTCCCCGCTGCGTTTTTGGCTGTCGTGGCGAACCAAACGCCGGAAGCAACCAGGATGTTGCACAAAATTCCGCGGCAGAGCACCTGCCAAAAAGGAAGACTGCTTTTTGTCCGGGCGATGGTACGGACTGCTTCAGCCAGCGCAGGGCGCTCATAG
>CALCQT010000364.1 GCA_937894825.1 uncultured Anaerolineaceae bacterium | reverse complement strand
CATCGTCACCGCATCGACAGGTAACGCCGGCGCCGCGTTAGCCGGCATGGCGGCCGCAGCCAATTGGAAAGCCATCATTTTCGCACCCAAAACCGCGCCGCCCGCCAAAATCGCCCAATTGTTAGTATTCGGCGCCGAGGTCATTCTGGTGGACGGGAATTACGACAGCGCGTTTGACTTGTCGGTCGCGGCGGCGGAAAAATATGGCTGGTATTGCCGGAACACCGGGTATAATGCCTTTACCGCCGAGGGCAAAAAGACGGCCGCCTTCGAAATTTGGGAACAATTGATCACCAAACGGGAAAAGACCTCCGCACCACTGAACATCTTCGTCTCTGTTGGGGATGGCAACATCATCTCCGGCATTCACAAAGGGTTCAAAGAGCTGGCGGAATTGGGCTGGCTGGAGCAAACACCGCGGATTTTCGGTGTGCAGTCGGAAGAATCAGCGGCAGTTTATCAGGCCTGGGCCAACGGGACGGAAAAAATCAAACCCGTTCATGCGACAACTTTCGCGGACAGCATTTCCGTCGATCTGCCGCGGGATGGGTTGCGAGCAGTACGGGCCGCAACGGAAACCAAAGGGGCGTATATCGCCATTCCGGATGAGGCCATTTACGGCGGAATCACCGCGCTGGGCAAAGCCGGAATTTTTGCCGAACCGGCCGGCGCCACCGCCTATGCCGGGTTGCTGCAGGCGGTAGACAATGGACTTATCAGCCCGGACGATGACGTTATCGTGGTCAATACCGGAAGCGGATTAAAGGATGTCCGTTCGGCCATGAAAGCCTCCGGGGAAGCCCCGGTTATTGAACCCAACCTTTCTGCGCTGGAAAAATGTCAGAACCGCAAATAAATTGCAAGGAGCCGTTTATGAAACCAACCTACTCAGTCATTGTCCCAATCTATAATGAGATTGACTGTATTGATGAACTATATACCCGAATGACCGCGGTGATGGACAAGACAGGGGAACCATGGGAACTGGTTCTGGTTGATGACGGATCCACAGATGGGTCGACGGAAAGAATGCACACCATCGCAGCGCAGGATGCGCGCGTCCGGGCCATTTTTTTCGCCCGTAATTTCGGGCATCAAATCGCGGTGACCGCCGGGATGGATCATGCGCTGGGACAAGCCGTGGTGATTATCGACGCAGACCTGCAGGATCCGCCTGAAGTCATCCCGGACCTGATTGCGAAATGGAAGGAAGGGTACGAAGTCGTCTATGCCGTCCGCGAAGTGCGCGAAGGCGAAACCTGGTTCAAGAAAACGACTGCCTCCCTGTTCTATACCCTGGTTCACAAAATCA
This sequence comes from uncultured Anaerolineaceae bacterium, assembly GCA_937894825.1. Taxonomy (GTDB): domain Bacteria; phylum Chloroflexota; class Anaerolineae; order Anaerolineales; family Anaerolineaceae; genus Flexilinea. Next base: position 1,026 of record CALCQT010000364.1, on the reverse strand, counting down.
CCGACGTAAAAATACCGAAAAACACCGGCGATTTCCGTCTGCTCGACCGCCAAGCGCTGGATGTGCTGAATTCCATGCGCGAAAAAGACCGTTATCTGCGCGGTATGTCCGCCTGGGTTGGTTTTAAACAGATCGGGGTCCCTTACCATCGGGAAGCGCGCTACGCCGGCTCGACCAAATACCCGCTGAAAAAGATGATCAAGCTGGCTTGGAACGCCATCACCGGGTTTTCCTACGTTCCGCTGCAGGCCGCGACTTATCTGGGTTTTATCGTCGCCGGAGTCAGCATCCTGCTGATTCCCGTCGTGATCATCGTGCGGCTGGTCAGCGGCAGCGAACTGTTGGGGCAGGCCACAACGCTGATATCGACGCTCTTTATCGGCGGCGTACAATTGATCTGCCTGGGAATCCTGGGCGAATATCTGGGACGAATTTATGACGAAGTGAAAAACCGGCCGTTGTATATCACCCGCAGTGTCACGCATAGTATTTACGACGATGACGAAGCTGCAACCGACGGGATAGAAGATCAATGAGATGGATTTCATAATTTGAACGATTGCGCTGTCTTTTATAAATAAAACGAAACAGGCGGTTGGCAAAACTGTCTGAGAAAAATAAAAATGAAGAGGAAGTCCATGGCAAGAATCGATTTAACCATCAACGAAGCCCGTCTGAAAAACGCGGTCAACCGCGCAAAAGAACGAAATATCGTGATCCCTACCTATGCGCAACAAATTACCCCGGCTCTAATTCCGGCAAAATTTGTTACCGAGCTGGAAGCCATCGGATTGTGGGATATCCATCCGCGCAACCTGTTCCGAATCACCTGGAAAAATGAACCGGTTGAAAAGGGCGGAAAGTTCGGCCCGGTCAACTATCTGGAGTTACCCTCCAGCCTGACCGGCGTGGACGCCCGTATCGTCGCCGTGGTTGGAAAATGGTTCCCCACCGGCGCGCATAAAGTCGGCGCCGCGTTCTCCTGCCTGGTTCCGCGCAGGAGACCGCGGCGCCGACTTTATGCGC
>CALCQT010000363.1 GCA_937894825.1 uncultured Anaerolineaceae bacterium | reverse complement strand
GGTATCTGAAAAAATTGATTATGCCGATTCCGATACAGCCGTTGAAGAATGGGCCCGCCAACAGGGGCTGATGATGAAAGACGGCGACCACGTCATCCTTCCGCTGCAGGTGACCGCAGCCGCCACACCCTCGCCTACCAGCGCTCCAACAGCCATGCCCACTCCGGTTGAAAACTGGCAGGTCTGGCGGGATCTCCTCTTCAAATAGCAGGCACTTCCCATTGGCATACGATAGAAATGCGGAAGAATCCTCAATTTAAGTCCTTATAATCATAGTAAGCTATACAAGTATGATTTTTATCCTATTGTCAGACAAGTGAACTTGAAGTATAAACAAAACAGGAAAAGTGTATTTCTGACTGGGCCGACCTGAGCTGCAAATCACTTTCCGGGAGGATTTAGAGATGGGCACATTACTGGTTAAAAACGCGCTGCTGCTGGCCACGATGGACGGCGAGCGGCATGAATATAAAGACGGAGCCTTATTCGCCCGCGACGGATTTATTGAACAAGTTGGAGAAAGCAACGATCTTCCACAGCAGGCAGACGAGATTTTAGACCTGAGCGGACATGTCGTCCTGCCGGGACTGATCAACACGCATCATCATTTTGTCCAGACGCTGACGCGCGCCGTGCCCGGAGCGCAAAATTCGAATCTTTTCAACTGGCTGACGACCCTGTACCCGATCTGGGCCAACCTGACTCCGGAGGATGTACATGTGGCCGCGCAAACAGCCATGGCCGAGCTGGCGCTTTCCGGCTGCACGACTGCGGCGGATCATCTTTACCTGTTCCCGAATGGGTCCAGGCTGGATGATGAAATCGAAGGCGCCCGGCAGATTGGGCTGCGGTTCCACGCGTCCCGCGGTTCCATGAGTCTGGGGCAAAGTAAAGGCGGGCTGCCGCCGGACAACGTCGTAGAAGACGAAGATTTCATCCTCTCCGATACCGTGCGTGTGATTGAGAAATATCATGACCCTAAACCGGGATCATTTCTGCAGATCGTCGTCGCACCCTGCGCGCCGTTCAATGTGACCACCGAACTGCTACGCGAAAGTGCAAAACTGGCCCGGCATTACGGCGTTCACCTGCACACACACCTGGCCGAGACGGAAGATGAAGAGAAATTCTGCCTCGAACATTTCGGTATGCGGCCGGTTGACTATATGGCTTCGCTGGACTGGCTGGGGCCGGACGTGTGGTTTGCGCATTCGGTTCACGTGAGTCACGAGGACATTCAAACCTATAAGCGCTGCAGCTGCGGTATCGCGCACTGTCCGTCCTCCAACATGCGTTTAGGATCCGGTTTCGCGCCGCTGGTTGAATATCTGAAAGAAGGAATTCCCGTCGGGTTGGGCGTGGATGGCTCCGCCAGCAACGACAGCTCGCACATGTTGGCCGAAGCCCGCCAGGCGCTGCTGATGGCCCGACTGCGCGCCGGACTGCAGGGAGCGTCCCTGAGCGGTGAAAACGCGCCGAAATTGATCACCGCCCGGGAAGTGCTGGAGATTGCCACCCGCGGCGGTGCGTCCGTCCTTGGGAGAAGCGACATCGGCTCGCTTGAAAAGGGAAAATGCGCGGATTTCATCGCAGTCAATGTTGATACGATCTCCTATGCCGGCAGTCAGCACGACCCGCTCGCGGCATTGGTGTTCTGCCAACCGGGACAGGTCGATTACAACTATGTGCACGGGAAAGCAGTCGTGTATAACCGTGAACTGATCAATGTTGACGTCAGAGACATTGTCTCCCGTCAAAACAAGGCGGCAGCCAGGATCACCGGACAGGCAGCCCTATAAACCCCAAATTCGATGTCCTGAGCTATGTGCGGTCAATCGACAAGAGGAACCTATGAACAACCAACCGAAAATCGCAAACGACAACCAGAGCCTCTTCCAACGGCTGCATGTTCAGTTGGAGAAAATTATCGCCGAAACCCCGGCCGGTGAACGATTAAAGTCCGAACCGGAACTGGCGGCCAGTCTTGGCGTGTCCCGCGCAACGCTGCGTGAAGCCATGCGCAGTTTTGAGGGGATGGGATTGATCCGCCGCCGACAGGGTGTCGGCACCTTCGTAATGGATCACCAGCAGAACATTGAGACCGGCCTGGAAGTCTTGGAAAGCATTGAGACGCAGGCGCACCGGCTGGGACTGGACGTCCGAATGGGTTATCTGGACATCAACAAAATCACCGCCGACGCGGATTTGGCGAAAAAGCTCCACATGGAAGAGAATGAACAAGCCATCCGAATTTCCCGGGTGATCTGGGTCGCGGACCGTCCGGCGGCATACCTGATTGACCTTCTGATCCCCGGAATTCTGGACGATAACGATCTCAGTCAGGGATTCACCGGTTCCGTGCTGGATCTCATCATTAAACGCGGAAAACCGGAATTATCGCATTCGCAAACTGAAGTGGTCGCGACCCCGGCCAGCTCTGAAATTGCGAAAAAGATGCAGCTTCAGCGGGGTGATGTACTGTTAAAGCTTGAGGCGTCCCTGTATACAAAGGCCGGGCAAATGATTGACTATTCACAAAGCTATTTCATTCCCGGCTTTATGAAGTTTCAGGTCATTCGCTCGATCGGAAAATAAAGCGTGGCAAAGGCTATCCGCTCTTTTTTCGATCTCTTTCGGCTGCCGTTGCTCTTCAGTGCGGCGGTTCTCCTTGCATACGGCATACCGATCTTCCTGGGCTGGCTCAGTTTTTATGGCGACGATTGGATTTATGTCTATAACAACCATCTGATGGGCCCCGCATCGTTCCCGGCTTTTGTGGCCTGGGACCGGCCGCATTCGGCCTGGATCTATATGCTCAGCGGCGCTTTGTTTGGCGAATCACCGCTGCCTTACCACCTGCTCCTGTTGGCGGAACGCTGGCTGGCCGTCTTCCTGTTTTGGCGGATTTTGCGGGCCGTCTGGCCCTCCGCCCAGCGGATGGTGTCCTGGGCCGTGCTGCTCTTCGCAGTCTATCCCGGCTTCCGGCAGCAGCCGATTGCGGTGCAGTTCATCCTGCATTTCGCCAGCCTGGATTTGTGCCTGTTTTCGATCTGGTGCATGCTCCGCACGGCCACGGTCCGGACCAATCGCTCCCAATGGCTGCTCACAATTCTCGGGTTCGGCGCCGCAACGCTGGCGCTTTTTTCCTGTGAATATTTTGTGGGACTGGAACTCCTGCGGCCGTTTCTGCT
>CALCQT010000362.1 GCA_937894825.1 uncultured Anaerolineaceae bacterium | reverse complement strand
CCATCTCGGTGGTTTTCCGTTCGACTTCGGTCGGAAGGTTTTGCAGCACCTGATCCTCAAATTCCAACTGGTTCTTCTCTTTTTTCAGAATGTTGGGCAGATTCCGCACCTGGAATAATTTCTCAAAATAATCGTTGCCGCGATTCTTAATTTCAAGAAAGATGGCGTCAATTTCCTTCATGGAGCGGCTGATTTCTTTTTTCATATCATCCTGATACCGGACGATCTGGGACTGAATTGATTCCGCCAGTTTTTGATCCTCCCGGTAAAAGCGCAACTCATTTTCCAACTGCTCCAGGCTGTTCGCGGCGGCGCGCGCGCCGATTCCCAGCGCGGAATCCATTTTCAGAATAAAACGGTTTTCCTGATCTAATTTGTCATGGATATAGGTCTCCAGGTTCTCGAACCCGCTCGCACGCCACAATTCTGCAGAGGCGTCTTTCCGGGCCTGTTGTGCCATGCGGGCACTGACCGGGATAACGGTAATCTCTTCATTCAGATGTTTTTTTGCATTCTCCCGAATGAAAGCAAGGACGTGCTCCCTTTCCTCATCCGTTTGCAGCAGATCAATTTTGTTCAGCACAATCAGGACCTTTTTCTGCCATTCCTTAATGTCGTGCAGAAAGCGGTTTTCGCTTTCCGAGTAGGGACGATCTGCGGAACTGAGAAAAAGCACCATGTCTGCCTGCGGGAGAAACCATTTTGTCAGCACTTCGTGGTCACTGAGGATGGTGTTGGTGCCGGGTGTGTCGACGAAACTGATGGTCTTCAGGATCGGCGAGGGGATGGTGACCAGCAGTCCCCAATCTTTGATCGGCGAAACGGATTGCTCTTCGCCATGGCGGATCAGATGGATCTGCGCGGTGGTTGGGGTGACACCCGCCGCCAGTACCGTTGTGTCCAGCAGGGCGTTAATAAAGGAGGATTTGCCGGCGTTGAATTCGCCCACCACGACGATCAGAAAGATGTCTTCCAGCCGTTGCAGGGTTTCTTTCAGCGCACGGGTTTGTTCGGTATCGAGTTGTGCCTGTGAAACAGCGATCATCAGATCGGTGAGGGTGTTTTTTACGGATTGATAGGTTTCTTTTTGCTGCTCTGTGGTGTGGATCGGCATGTTTTCCTTTAGGTCGTTGGTGTGAAACAGCTCAGGCCTGGTTCATCTGGCTCGCGGGGAACAGGTTGGCCTGCCCCGATAAGAGAATGCTGGCTTTCGACAACAGGTCGGCGTAGGCGTCGTATTTGTCAGGCGTTAACGTGATGACCGATCCCGAGAGACTCAATGCGCCGACGGAGATGCCTTTGGTGTTCCGAATGGCCACTGCGACACATTTTACGCCCAATGTTTCTTCCTGATTATCAACGGCATACCCCCGCTTCCGGTTGATTTCCAGCTCCTGAAAAAGCCGCTCCGGGTCGGTGATGGTATGCGGCGTGACCATTGCAAGGCCATACTTTTCTATAATTTTATCAATAGTCGGTTGTTCCAGGTATGTCAGCATCGCTTTGCCGCATCCGGTGCAGTGCATCGGCAGCGTTTTACCCATCACGGAGTAACTGACCTTGGGGCGGCTGGGGTAAATGCATTGCAGGTAGAAAACCAGTCCGTTGAGGTGCGATGTCAGGTAGATGATTTCTCCTGTTTTTTCCTGCAGCTCTTCCATGATGGGAATCGCGTAGGGCAAAATGGATAGCCCCATCAGTGTTCGATATCCCAGTTCCATGTTTTTATATCCCAATTGGTAGAAGCTGCTGTCTTTGGCTCGCAGAATCAATCCGCCGGATTCCAGCGTTTTGATCAGGTTCAGTGCCGTGCTTTTGGGGATATCCAGTTTTTTGCTGATTTGCGCCAGGCTGAGCATCGGGACGGCGGGTGTAAAGCAATTCAGGATCTGCATCGCTTTTATGACGGAATTAACAGTGTTTCCTGACTCGGAAGCGTTGGTGTTATACATGGTGTGGGCCTCGTTTGATGATTTGTCTTTTCAATAGTTTCGATTTTCTTCCGCTTTGTGACACTGTCAGAGGTGGTTCTTTGCCATCTTTCATCATCTATTATACGGTTGTACCCGAAAAAAAGGAGCGGCCCGAAGGATAAACCGGAAGGGTAGTTGTTCCGATATCGGATCGTGATTTCTCCCTGTGTCTTCGGAAAGCAAAATAGATTTAGCGGTTCCAACATAAATCAGAAACATCATAACACATTCAGTCATGATGAACAAAGAACAGAAATTTTAATATCGATCCGCTTTTTTTATGCTAAGTGCAAAAAGTCAGGAACGGGCAGTGACATTTGTATTAGCAATCAGTGACATTCGTCAGCCCTAAAAAAAGTTGACATATCCCTGCGCGGGTTGTAATATCTATATGATGTTCAATTCAAATGAACGATGTTCAGTATGGCTGAATAATAATATGGAAAAACAGAGGATTGCAATGAAGAAACTGTATGGTGTGATTACAGCAATGACGACACCTTTTGACGAAAATGACCAGGTAGACCTTTCTGCTGTGGAGCAACAGACCGATTTTTTGATCGGGAAAGGTGTTCAATGTCTGTATCCCAACGGAACAACCGGTGAGATGTACTTAATGTCCGTTGAGGAACGGGAACGGATCGCTGAAACGGTAGTTCGTAGGGCTGCCGGCAGGGTGACGGTTTACATTCATACAGGTGCAATGACGCTGAAAGATACGATTCGGCTGAGCAAACACGCTCAGGCGATTGGCGCGGATGGCGTCGGGATTGTAACACCCGCTTATTTCGGCGCGGATGACCGGACCATTTTGCAGTATTATGTCGATATTTGTGCAGCGCTGCCGGATGATTTTCCGGTTTATGTTTACGTAATTCCTCAGTTGGCAAAGAATGATATTTCTTTGGAACTGATGAATCAGATTGCCGAAGCCTGTCCGCAGATTGTCGGGGTCAAATACAGCTATCCTGATGTTCGCCGGGCTTGCCAATATTTGACGGTTCGGGATGGAAATTTTTCCGTGGTGGTTGGAGCGGACGATTTGTTTTTCCCTGCTTTGGCTGCCGGCTGTGATGGCGT
>CALCQT010000361.1 GCA_937894825.1 uncultured Anaerolineaceae bacterium | reverse complement strand
GATCATGCCAAAAAGTGATGTCGACGCGCCGACAGAAACTGTTTCCGGCGAGGCTACATACGAGACAACATTGCCGGTGAATCCGGTAATCAGATAAAAAAGTAAAAAATCGAGTTTACCGTAGACTGTTTCCAACTCCGGTCCAATCACAAAAAGCGCGTACATATTAAACAGCAGGTGGGTAATGGAGCCATGCAAAAAGATGGGTGTGATTAACCGCCACCACTGATGGAGTTCCTTAATGTTGGGACCGTATTTCGCCCCGAGGTACAATGGGATATCATATCCCCACTGGTTTTTTGTCAAAACCTGGGCAAGATATACTAAAACCGTGACGGCCAGCAGCACCCAGGTGACAATCGGTTTCTTCCTGGGGGGAATTCGCAGCGTCTGCCGTTCTTCCGCATCATCCGGTGTATCGGACTGCGGCGGCAACACTTCGGGGTCGTTTTCTGAGTGGGTTGGGTATTCGTTCATTTTGTCTCGAGTCTGATCTGATAACGGCTGGAACGCTGATGCTCGGCGCGAATGATGGCGAGCACTTTTTCGACAGCCGTGTCCAGATCATCATTGATGACCAGATAGTCAAAATCCGGAATGGCTTCAATTTCTTTGGCGGCGGTCTCAATCCGGTTGCACAATTCGCTTTCGGAGTCGCTGCCGCGGTTGATCAGGCGTTCAAACCAGGTTTTTGGGTCGGGAGGGACGATGAAAATCGAGATGGCGTCCGGATAGAAGCTTTTAATTTTTTCGGTCCCCTGGAAATCAATTCGCAACAATAGATCTTTTTTTTGCGCAAACCCTTTTTCGATTTCAAATCTGGGCACGCCTTTATAATCGTCATATACCTGAGAATACTCTATCATTTCCCCATTTTGGATCATCTTTTCGAAGTCGCTTTTCGTGGTGAAGTGATAGTCAACGCCATCCACTTCGCCGGGACGCATTTTTCGGGTGTTGCAGGTGACGACGAAATGGAAAGGAAAGTCCGTGCGTTGCCGCAGTTCCCGGATGACGGTGTCTTTTCCCGCTCCGGAAGTTCCAGAGATTATGACAATGATCGGTTCCGGCTCGCGGAATTCAAAAAAAGGGAGATCTATATTCATTGATACCTTATTGTTATCGAAGGGCAGGAGCTTGGATGAATTGAAACTGGATCGGTAGAAAAACGAATCGCTGATGATAATATCGCGATATCTCCTGCGTTGGCTCTGATTATAATTGAACCTGGATGGAAACTATAGCGGAAAGTGAACAAATTACTGAAATGATGGCCTCCGAGGGCGTTTTGATCCTGAGGGCGTTTTGATCCGGCTTTCGTCACTTTCGGAGAATATTAAAATCGGAAATGTGATCAGCGTGTCAAAAGTCAATGTTGTTTATTAATGAAGCACCCTGGCGGGGATGATCGTCCCTACAAGGGATATCGTTAATACTTTTGACACCCTAATTAAATATGTCAGGAGTGTCAGAAGCCGGCGCAATCCTGATTGAGGAAATGTACAATGCCTTTTTATGATTATCGCTGCGAAGATTGTGAAAAAACATTTTCACTTTTTTTGTCGTATTCCGAGTATGGTAAACATGCGGTGATTTGTCCATTCTGCGGTTCGAACCGCAACCGGCGAAAAATCGACCGGGTCGGAGTCGCGCGTCCGGCGGGAAGTTTGCCTTCGCCTGAATCCATGCAGGCTGCGATTGAAGGGACGGAAGACCCGCGCGCGCTTGGGAAAATGCTGCGGGATCTTCAGGAACAATCCGGTGAATCGATGCCGCCCGAATTTGATGCGGTGACCGGACGGCTGGAAAAAGGGGCTTCGATTGCGGATATTGACCGGGATTTTCCACAACTGACTGAAGATCCTGAAGAAGAATAATCCTCAGACAAAACTCATCCATTTTATGTAACGAATTACTGCGGCCTTGTGAAACGGCGGCTTTTTTTTAGTGTTAGAATATTTCAATCGTTCTCACATAGATTCAGGAGTAGAATATGAAAAAACCGCTGTTACTCTTTATTATTTTAATTGTTCTTGCTTTTTCAGTATTTCCTGTTTTAAGTGCTGAAAAAGCTGTCGGCGATTATAAGATCGCATTAATTCTTCCCGGGTCCATTAATGACCAGAGCTGGAATGCCACAAATTATGCCGGCCTTGTTGAAAGCAATGAAACATTGGGAACCAATATTGAATATGTGGAAAATGTCCAGGCTGCGGATTATGAGTCGACTTTCCGGCAATATGCGGAACGGGGATATGATATGGTGCTGGCGGCAGGGACGCAATTTGACGAAGCGGCAAACGCTGTGGCTGCGGATTATCCGGAGACCGTGTTTTGTGTTGTAAACGGTTCTGTCAGTACCGGGCAAAACGTTGCACCGATTTTTCCCCGCGAGTATGAGGCCAGCTACATCGCCGCGCTGATCGCGGGTGAGATTACGGAAGACGGTCAATTTGCCACGATCGGCGGATTCCCGAATCAGGCGATGGAAAATCTGCTTTCTGTTTATGAAAAAGTTGCTGTCGAAATTGCCAAAGAGCGTGGCATTGAAGACGCTGCGGCTGTGCGGGCTTATGCCAATAGCTGGTCGGATATTGCGCTCGGCAAGCAGATGACGGAACAAATGATCGATAACGGCGCGGATGTGCTGTTCGTCTATGCCAACTCAGTCGGTCT
>CALCQT010000360.1 GCA_937894825.1 uncultured Anaerolineaceae bacterium | reverse complement strand
AGGTGCCGGCGCGGCCGGTGGCCCATCCGGCGGCGATCCCCGCTTCTTTCAGGCGGCTGTCAAAATAAGCCGCTGCCAGCGGAGAGCGGAACTGGTTGGCGGTACAGACAAACAAAACCGCGGGCATCAGGCTATCTCTCCGCGGTGTGGTCTTTTTGAGGTATAGGTTTTCATCATTGATCATTATTGGGTCAAAATCCGATGATCTGCCCATTGACTGTGAACGAGGCTGAGACAATTTTGATCACAACCGCCAGAAAAAGGACGCACAGGAACAGGATGACAAAGAATAAGATCCGATTGAGCGGCATTTTTCTTTTGTCCGGTTCCCGGGTATCGGGCTCATGCAGCGCATCCGGCAATGGGCCGATGGCTTCTGATATAAAAACCGGGCATTGGCTGTAGCGCGGCGTGAGACAGAAATGGCGCTGGTGCTCCATCACAGGCGTGGCGGCCGGGCGGCAGCGATAACAGGAATTCCCGTTCGAGGGATAGGCCAGCGCTGTCTGCGAATCACGCCGCGAACCAAGCTGCGGACAAATAGGATTAAGTGAGGGGGTAGTCATCGTTTGGGGTGTGTTAGGACGGATGGCGCCGCATGACAAATGTGGCGCAGGATTTTTATTTTGCCTGGCGGCCGGGAGAGGATTTCTTTTTAAGCGGGCGGATGGCGTCGACTGGGAGTTCGACTTTCATGATTTGTTTTTCAAGCATGGTCAGGAAGACTTTTACCCGTTCGGTCCCGCTGATCCGTGCATCAAGCACCGCCTCATATCCTTTGAAAGGCCCTGCGTCGATTGTGATCCGGTCTCCCGGTTTTAGCGTTTGAAGTGCTTCAAACGTTTCACCGCCGGCCTGATTGATGTCGTCGACACGCAGGCGGATGGCCTGAACGATGGTATCCGGCACGCTGGCGACCTCTCCGCCGATATACAGCAACCCGACTGCGCCGGGGAGCCGGTTGAACAAATATTCGGACGCTTGCACTGCCTCTTTCGGGATGAACAGATAGCCTGGAAAGTAGGGTTTGATTTTTCTGCTGCGCGGGTTGACCGGCGTCACCTTTAAACTGGGATAATAGTGTTCGATTTGCTCCAAATCCAACTGGTGGGTCAAAAAACTTTCTTTATTGGGCTTGCTTCGTAAAACATACCAGATTTTGCTCACGACTTCCTTTTATCGAATTTGACCAATGGCCTGATTGCGGAAAAGTCTATCCGTATGCGACAACCGCAAAAGATCTTTTTTTACTTTTGACGCCCTGATCATATTTTAATTTTCTAAAAAAAATGGGTCCGGCCGGAAGGCCGGACCCATTTTTCAAATTCTTTCTATTGGATTTACGCTTGCATGAAACACATCGTTTATGCGTTCATGAAGCAGCAGATTTCTGTGATCAGGTATGCTCCGCCCTGATGACATGTTTTCAATATCATCAGGCTCTTTGGATATGACTGCCGAAATTTTGCGTTGCCATCGGATGCCGGTCGTTCTTTTCCTGCAATCCTGAATTGTGCTATGGCAAAAAATCACAATTCAGTTTTTTCGGCGTTTTTCGTTTCCTGATATAACATCGCTTGCCAGTGAAGGGGCGCGCTTCACCGCGCCCATCCTGTCTTCAACGATATCCACTTTAAAAAAGGTGCCCGAAACCGTGTACTCCAATATAAAGAACTTCCTGGTCTGCTTGCTTTTCTCATTTCATTATTGCCCGTAAAGATTGCTTGTTTTTAGTTTACGCCATTTTACCACAAGAAACTAAAATTAAATGTGATCCTGCAATTTAACAGCGTTTTAAAATACAAGGCGATTCTGTAGTTTCCCATCGAATCGAATCATGCGGCGGAGCGTTTATGGTTGTGTTTTTTTGTGCGGATAAGGAAGAAAATGACCATAAAATGCCTTTTTTTATTCGAAACGAGTTCTTAACTTTTGAATTGCCGGCAATTCAAAAGCGGTAAGAAAACCGATCAATTGACAGTACACGGAGGCGGCACATTGGTTAGAATGTGTTTGGCCCAACAGAGCCGGTTTTGCGTGGCGCCGACCAGATGATTTGTAAATTCGAATTCTGCGGTACTGAACAATGCTGTGCAAAATGATTCGCTGGCAATGAAGGCTGTATTTGTCCGCGGTATCCATATAGCATCGCAATACCTATTATAAGTCTTTTTGCTTCAGATATTGTAAACGTTTTGCCGGCAATTTAAAAACTGTGGTTTGGTTTTGTACGCAATAGGCACAAAACCAAACCACAGTTTTAAATGATTTATGGACTTTTGATACCCTGCCCAGGGACGTTTTGTCGCTTACTTAAAAGCAGAAAGGGCGTCCCAATATAAATTGGGGACACCCTTTCTTTTCTCTGACCTGACAGAAACGATCTGTTGGCGTCAGACGGTATGGATGATTTTGTTATGTGCGCTTCTGGTTTACAAACGAATATCCGACAACCAGTCGCGTTCACGGCGATACCAGGCAACGGTCCTTTCCAGCCCTTCGGCTAAACCGATCGCCGGATCCCAACCGAGAAGGGAGTGGGCTTTGGAAATGTCCGCCAGGTTGGCCAACATATCCGCTTTGAAAATCGGCTGGTAATGGGTGACGGCTTTGCGGCCGATAATCGTCTCCAGCTTCCGGATCAACGCATTGATCGAAATCCGCTCATGACCGCCCAGATTGATGATCTCATAACCGACATCTTTCAGGGCCAGAATCGTTCCCAGCGCGATGTCGTCAACGTATGTGAACCCGCGCGTTTGCTCTCCGTCTCCGTTGACCTGCAGCGTCTGACCTTCGGCGATCCATTGAATGAAGCGGAACATCGCCATGTCCGGTCGTCCCGCCGGTCCGTAAACGGTGAAGAAACGTAAGACGGTTACGTCAATCCCATAGAGATAATGGTAAGCGTAACACATGGTCTCGGCGCCTTTTTTACTGACCGCGTAGGGTTGCAGCGGATGATTCGTGTCGGCAGTTTCCGGGATGGGCTGCGGCGCGTTCTCGCCATAAATGCTGGAGGTCGAAGCCTGGATAAATTTCCGGACCGCGTGTTTGCGGCATTGTTCCAATAAGTTCAGGCAGCCGGTTGTGTTTGTTTCCAGGAAAATCCAGGGATTTTCCACGCTGAGCCGCACACCCGGCACCCCCGCAATATTGATCACTGCGTCGAATGAATGTTCCGTGAATATCCGGTCCAGAAGCGCGTTATCGGTGATGTCTCCCCGGATAAAATCAAAACCGGGCATTTCCTGCAGGTTCCGCAGCCGGTATTCTTTTAAACGTGGATCATAGCCGGGATTCATATTATCGATCCCGACGACCTGCGCTCCATCACGCAGCAGAAATTCGCAAATTTTTGAACCGATAAATCCGGCCGCGCCTGTAACAAGGATTTGTTTCATAATTTTTTACCAGGTATCTTTTCCGATGCTTGTGGTCATTTAGCCGTAAGGCTTGAAGCGAATGATTCTCTGACTGAGGCTACCACGTATTCTACCTGAGATTCGGTGAGTGTCGGATACAGGGGCAGCGTGACCTCCCGCCGGGCGATATCCTCCGTCAGCGGCAGTTTCGCCGTGGCTCGCAGCGGTTCATACGCCGAGAACAGATGAACGGGCGGATAATGAATGCTGGTCTGTACGCCCAGTTACTTCATATTTTCCAT
>CALCQT010000359.1 GCA_937894825.1 uncultured Anaerolineaceae bacterium | reverse complement strand
AGTATTTTGTTTATTCTGTTCTCAGTTTTTTTCCTGGTCGTATCTTTTGACTACCCGTATTCCACCAAATTTGGAATTGGTCCGGGATTCTTCCCCCGATGGGTCTCCATTGTGGCAATTATTGTCGGTGTTTTTTATCTGATCTCATCGGTAAGCAAGGATAAGTTTTTGTTTGGTGATGTGTTTCCGGATCGGGCCGCTTTGAAGAGTGTCGCATCGGTTGTTATTGGGATTGCGGTTTTTATCCTGATTGCGAATACGACCGGGTTTGTAGTCGCGTCCAGTTTGCTGTTATTTTCAATTTTTATCCGGCAATATAACTGGTGGCAGTCCATTCTACTCGCGATTGTCGTCACTGTGATTTGTTTTCTGATTTTCAGAAAAGGGTTTTCAGTACCGCTGCCAGTTAATCCGTGGGGATTTTAAGGAGTTCGCAAATGCTTGAATCTGTAATGAGCTTAATGGAAGGTTTTGCTGTCGCGATTTCTCCGATGAACATCCTTTATTGTTTCATTGGTTGTTTCGTGGGGATGCTGGTCGGAGTTCTGCCAGGGATCGGACCGACGGAAGCGACCGCGCTTTTGATTCCGTTGACCTTTGGGATGGAACCGGTGTCTGCGATCATTATGCTGGCCGGGATCTATTACGGCGGGATGTATGGCGGAACGATCACTTCCGTGTTGATTAATACCCCCGGGGAGGCGGCATCCGTTATCACCTGTCTGGATGGGTATCCGCTGGCAAAACAGGGCCGGGCGGGCGTCGCATTGAAAGTCGCGGCGATCGGTTCATTTGTCGGCGGACTGATTTCCATCATCGGTTTGGCGTTGGTCGCACCGCCGCTGGCGGAATTTGCACTGCGCTTTGGTCCGACCGAGATGTTTGCACTGTTGGTTTTCGGCATGTCGATGGTGGTCGGGTTGATGGGAAAATCTCTGATACGCGGATTGGTGGCGGTGTTTATTGGCTTGCTGCTCGCGCTGGTCGGGATGGACCCGGTTTCCGGGCGGATCCGTTATGCCTTTGGCGTGAATCATCTGGTTTCCGGTTTGGACCTGGTGACGATTTGTATGGGGCTTTTTGGCCTGTCCGAGATCCTGGTGGGGATGGAAAACCTGTTTATCCACAACAAAACCACCAGTGTGAATTCTTCCAAACTGGAAAAGAGCGAAGTGCGGCCGACCGTGATGTCGATCATCCGCGGCAGTTTCCTGGGCTTTTTCATGGGGCTGATTCCAGGGACCAGCTCGGCGGTTCCTGCGCTGATTTCCTATTCAATGGAGAAGCGGATTTCCAAACATCCCGAGAAGTTTGGCAAAGGCGCCGTGGAAGGTGTTGCAGGGCCGGAAACCGCCAACAACTCCTATGTGGGCGGCGCGATGATCCCGCTCTTTACGTTGGGCATTCCCTGTTCACCGACGATTGCGATCCTGATGGGCGCTTTCATGATGCATGGGTTGACTCCGGGACCGACGCTGTTCATTGAGAGTCCGATCGTGGTATGGGGGACAATCGCCAGCATGTTTATCGGAAACGTGATCCTGCTGATCATGAATTGGCCGCTGGCCAATGCGTGGGCCAAAGTGGCGAATATTCCGAATAAATTGCTTTACCCGGTGGTTTTGATCATCGCGATGCTCGGCGCCTACACGGTCAGTAACAGTTTGTTTGAAGTGGGTGTGATGCTGGTTTTCGGTATTATCGGTTATGTATTGAAAAAGGTGGAAATTCCGATGGCGCCGATTGTGCTGGTTTATGTTCTGAGCGAAATGATCGAACGATCGCTGTTGCAATCGCTCAAAATCAACAAGGGCATCTCCGGTCTGTATTCGAGCCCGATTGCGCTTGGACTTTTGATCGCAGCGGTGCTGATTCTGGTGGTCAGCCTGTATGCGGAAATTAAAAATAAGAAATCTGAATTTCTCACCGACAGTGATGAATAATCTTTCTTTGTCGTCCGGGATAAGAAGGACCAAAAACCGTGAGAGAAGCATCAAGGCCATGCCACTGATGTTTCAGTTGTAAAAAATAAAGTTCAAATAAATCTTTTGGAGGACCTGATGGAAAAAGTAAGAAAATCGTATGTTTTGTTCATGGCTGTTATTTTAGCAGCATTGATGTTCGCAGGTTTTAGCAGCGTTTCAGCCGAATTCCCGGAACGTGAAGTGACAATTGTTGTTCCGTTCAATGCCGGCGGCGCTTCAGACATGACTTCACGCATTATCGCAACCGGTCTGCAGGCCGAACTGGGTGAGACTGTCCTGGTTGTCAACAAACCCGGTGGTTCCGGCGGTGTTGGTATGTCTGAAGTTCGTGCTTCAAAACCGGATGGATACACCATCTCCTACATCCCGGTTGAAATCGTGATGCACAAGACGCTGGAACTGTCCGATATTGTCATCGAAGACTTTGATTATATTGGACAAATGACGCTTGTTCCGGCCGCACTGACCGTTCTCGCGGATGCACCGTATGATACCGTCCAGGATTTTATTGATTATGCTAAGGAAAATCCGGGTGAAGTCACTGTCGGAAACTCCGGCGCGGGTTCGATCTGGCATATTGCCGCGACCCTGCTGGGCGATCAGGCTGGTGTTGAATTCAATAACATTATGTTTGATGGTGCGGCTCCGGCTGTGACGGCTTTGATGGGTGGACACATTGACGCGGTTGCCGTGAATTCCGGTGAAGTTCTGTCCGGTGTACAGGCCGGGAAACTGAAGATCCTGGCGATCATGACCGAAGAACGTGATCCTGCCATGCCGGACGTCCCGACGATGATTGAAAGCGGTTTTGATGTCGTTATCGGCGGTTGGGGTGCGTTAGGCGTACCCAAAGGCACGCCGGCTGATGTTCTTGAAACACTGAGCGCAGCATTGGAAAAGGCTACCGCGACCAAAGAGTTTGCTGATTTCATCACCCAGCGCGGGATGATTGTACACTACAGCAACACCGCCGATTTCGCTGTCTTCATTAACGAACAAAGTGAGTTCTTTACGAACCTTTTGTCAACGATGGAATTGGGCGGATAAGCCACAAACTTTCAAACCTCAAAACATTCATCTTTTTTTGCCTTGGGCCTGCTTCGTTCGCGGAGCAGGTCCTCTTTATGTTTCGGGTGTTAAAAGTAAATTGCGAAATGAATACGGGAGACATATAAAATATCTCTGCAGGGTTGCCTCTTCGTGGCATGTTGTAAGTGGCGCTTGATTTCTTTATTTCCCTGTCAGCCAGGAATAAAGCACATTTCCTACGATCGCCAGACTCTCTTTGGACACGTTGCTAACGTCATCCGAAAGAGTATGCCAGGCGGGATAGTCGAAATCAATTAAATCCGCCGCAGGAATGCCGGCTTCCAGAAACGGGACGTGATCGTCCAGGATGCGGTATTTCTCCTGATCGATGAAAATGTGCCCGTACCCTTCTTTTGCCGCCACAGCCCAGATTTCATCGACTAATGCCGGGGTTGAATTGCTCTCACGATAGATCTCAAGATTTTTGTCGCCGATCATATCCACGATCACGACCGCGTCCGGTTTTCGCTCGCTCGTGGCGATTTCTTCAGCCAGCGCGGCCGAGCCCAGACACCAGTCTTCCCATCCGCTGATTCGCCCCTGATCTTCGGCGTCGAACAACACGATCCAGAGATTCTTGTCCAGCGTTTTTGGCAGCGCTGAGGCCAGTTCCATCAGCACCGCCACCCCGGAGGCGCCATCATTTGCGCCCGGCACCGGCTGTGTCCGGTTGGCAGGATCGGGGTCCGAATCGGCAAAGAAGCGGGTGTCATAATGCGCACCCAGAATGATCCACGGTTTGTCTTCCCCGCCGTCATCCCGCTGCGCCAGAATATTGGTGAATTCATACTTATTGGAGAGGAGCCCGCTATGGTGCAGCACCTCCCAGCCCGAATTGGTCAGTTCAGCGGTCGCCCAGTCGACAAATTTGGAATGCCCCTCACTGCCGGGCGTCCTGGGGCCGAAGGAGAGTTGCTGTTCTAAATAGTAGAAGGCTTGATTTTCATCAAAAAGCGCTGCTGTTACGGACGGGAACAGGACAACGGAGGTTACCAGGACAGTGAATGACAGAATAAAAATGACGAGGGTTTTGTTCCAAAGAGGTTTTTTCATGAATAGGTCCAAGAGTTTTGAAAAGTGTTTTCTGTAAAATGCCAATCAGAATTATAAAGGATGATTGGTAATAATCGATTGAAAAGGGCGGGAGCATTCCAAAAAAAAAGGCCGCCGGTATCCCGACGGCCTCCTGCTCTTTATTTTTATGCTGCGAGGGTTGCTTCTCCGACGTAATTCGGTGTCGAAGACATTTTTCCGTTTGGCGGAGGGAAGATCGCTTCAAACTCTTCTTTCGATAATGTCTCCACCTCGATCAGCCGCTGTGCAACCAGATCCAGCTTATCCCGATATTCCGTCAGGATTTCCTTCGCTTTTTCATAAGATTCTTTGATCAAGCGGCGGACTTCCGTGTCGATACTTTCGGCTACGGATTCCGAATAGTCCCGCTGTTCCGATATTTCGCGGCCCAGGAAGATCATCTCTTCTTTCTTTCCGTAGACGATGGGTCCCATGTTCTCGCTCATGCCCAGACGGGTGACCATGGACCGTGCCAGTTGCGTCACTCGTTCAATGTCGTTGGACGCGCCGGAAGTGACGTCGTCAAACATCAGCTCTTCCGCGGCCCGTCCGCCCAGCAAACTGACCATTTCGGCCCGAATCTGGCGTTTCGACATCAACACGCGATCTTCGATTGGCAGGTGCATGGTATAACCACCGGCCGAACCACGTCCGATGATGGTCACTTTATGGACCGGATCACTCTCCGGGATGACATTCATCACCATGGCATGACCGGCTTCATGATAGGCAATGATGCGTTTTTCGCGCTCGGTCAGGATGCGGCTCTTCTTCTGCGGTCCGGCAATGACGCGTTCCACAGCTTCTTCCATATCGGCTTTCCCAATGCTGGTTTTATTCTTGCGGGCTGCCAGAATGGCGGCTTCGTTCATCAGGTTTTCCAGGTCCGCACCGACAAAACCGGGGGTAGCGCGCGCCATGGCGGTCAGATCAACATCCGTGTCCAGCGGCTTCCCTTTTGAGTGTACCTTGAGAATGGCTTCCCGCCCGATCACATCGGGACGATCCAGCACGACCTGACGGTCAAAACGACCGGGGCGCATTAAAGCCGGATCCAGAATGTCGGGACGGTTGGTGGCGGCCATGATGATGATGTTGGTGTCGGTGTCAAAACCATCCATTTCGACCAGCATCTGATTCAGGGTTTGTTCCCGCTCGTCATGGCTCCCGCCCAGGCCGGCGCCGCGCTGGCGTCCGACCGCATCAATTTCATCAATGAAGATGATACAGGGGCTGTTTTTCTTGGCCTGTTCAAAGAGATCACGCACGCGGCTGGCGCCGACGCCGACGAACATCTCGACAAATTCGGAACCACTGATGGAGAAGAACGGCACACCGGCTTCCCCGGACACCGCTTTCGCCAGCAGGGTTTTCCCGGTTCCGGGAGCGCCCACCAGCAGCACACCTTTGGGAATGCGGGCGCCAAGACTGGTAAATTTCTGCGGTTCGCGCAGGAATTCGACAATTTCCTGAAGCTCTTCTTTGGATTCATTCACACCGGCCACATCTGCGAATGTGACGGTCGGATGGTCCCCCTCAAACATTTTCGCCCTTGATTTTCCAAAGCTGAGCGCTGAATTGTTTCCGCCCTGTGTCTGACGGAAAATAAAATACATCGCTCCAATCAGGAACAGTACCGGGAACAGGTAAC
>CALCQT010000358.1 GCA_937894825.1 uncultured Anaerolineaceae bacterium | reverse complement strand
AACTTTCTCAGATGATGATTTGGCCGGAAACGCCGGCGCCAGCGTTTTCCGACCCGGCCATCCCGAAAATCAGCGCAGCCATACTTGCGGCGCGTGCACAGAGTGCCCCGGTGATCCTGATGATGGGCGCACACCTGCTGCGCAAG
Organism: uncultured Anaerolineaceae bacterium; assembly: GCA_937894825.1. Lineage (GTDB taxonomy): Bacteria > Chloroflexota > Anaerolineae > Anaerolineales > Anaerolineaceae > Flexilinea. The sequence goes on along the minus strand of CALCQT010000358.1, from coordinate 10,989 downwards.
GGTATGAACCCGCTCATTATCGACCTGATGAAGCGCGGCCTGATCACGCACATTGCCCTGAACGGCGCGGGCTGCATTCATGATTATGAGCTGGCGCGTATCGGCGCGACGACCGAGAGTGTGGCCCGCTATATTCATGAGGGACAGTTCGGGCTGTGGAAAGAGTCCGGCGAGCTGAACGACCTGATCAATCAGGGCGCGGACGCGGGACTTGGCATCGGCGAAGCCGTCGGGAAAGCGATTCTCGAACGTGGCTATCCGCATGCGGAGACCAGTCTGCTGGCCCAGGCTTACCGGCTGCAAGTGCCTTTGACCGTGCACGTCAGCATCGGCAGCGACATCATCCATGAACACCCGAATTGCGACGGCGCGAAGCTCGGCCAGGCCACCTATCAGGATTTTCTGGTCTTCACTAACACCATCGACCACCTGGAGAATGGGGTTTTCCTGAATTACGGCACCGCCATCACCGGACCGGAAGTCTACCTGAAGGCGCTGGCCATGACCCGGAACGCCGCTTTTCCTGAAGGCCGGCAAATCAGCCATTTTACCACCGCGGTTTTCGATTTACAGGACCTGGGCGAGGATTGGCGGCAGGAGATTTCCAAGAATCAGGCCGCATATTACTTCCGCCCCTATAAAACCATTCTGGTGCGAACCGTGGCCGATGGCGGCGTCAGTCATTATGTGCGCGGCGACCATGCGGTCACCTTCCCGGCACTCTATCATGCGCTGACAAAAGCAAATGGGGAGCATCAGGCATGAAGCCGGAACGCGTTCGCGAAATTCTGGCGCGCTTCCCGAAGCTGAAAATCCTGGTACTGGGCGATTTTTTCCTGGATCAGTACTTGATGCTGAACCGGGATCTATCTGAACAGTCAGTAGAGACCGGGCTGGAAGCCTATCAGGTCACGGAGATCCGCAACAGCCCCGGCGCGGCCGGCACGGTATGCAACAATCTGCGCGCGCTGGACCTCTCTGTGATCGCTTTAGGCGCGATCGGCAAAGACGGGCGCGGGTTCGACCTGATGAAAGAACTCGCTGCGCGCGGCGTGGACACGCGGCTGATGATTGAATCGGATCAGATCATGACGCCGACCTACACCAAACCAATGCTGTCCGGGACAGACGAGCCGGTGCATGAACTGGAACGGCTGGACATCAAGAACCGCCGTCCGCTGCCGGCAGCAGTCGAAGAAGCGCTTCTGGCCAACCTGGCGGCTATTCTCCCTGAAATCGACGGGATTCTCATCACTGACCAGGTGCAGGAGGAAGGCTGCGGCGTAATGACAGAACGCATTCGCCGGAAAGTGACAGAAATTGGGGCGAGCCATCCGGAGATGCCGATCCTGGTCGATTCCCGAATGCGTACGGGCTGCTATGAGCATGTGACCCTCAAGTGCAATTTGTCCGAGGCACTGAAGACCACGCAAACAGACACGATGGAGGCCGCGGCAAGCATTTTTTCGCAGCGGAATGTGCGCGGTTCTTTCATCACGCTGGGCTGTGAAGGGATTTATGTCACACAGGACGGAATTGGAAGCATTGTCCCCGGCATCCCGGTGACCGGACCGGTCGACATCTGCGGCGCGGGAGACAGCGCGGCATCCGGGATTCTGAGCGCGCTCTGTGCCGGCGCATCCTATATTGAGGCTGCCGGCATCGGCAACCGCGTTGCTTCGATCACCATCCGCCAGCTCGGCACCACCGGGATGGCCAGCCGCGATGAGGTTGCCGCAGTGATAGCAAATCTGGAATGAGCTAATCAACAGGAGGGTGCAATTATGATCGGAGCAATTATCGGCGACATTGTTGGGTCGCGTTTCGAATTCAATAACCACCGGAGCAAGGATTTTGATCTGTTCAGCGCGGATTGTTTCACCACGGACGACAGCATCATGACCCTGGCCATCGCCAAGGCCATCCTGTCCTGCGAAGGCGACTGGGACTGGCTCAGCGAACAGGCGGTCAAATTTATGCGGGAAATCGGTCGAAAGTACCCCGACTGCGGGTTCGGCGGCAGGTTCAATCAGTGGATTTTCAGCGATCATCCCCAGCCATATTCCAGCTTCGGCAACGGAGCCGCCATGCGCGTCTCTCCATGCGGATGGATCGCCGAAACAGAGGATGAGGCAAAACTGCTCGCCCGGAAAGTCACCGAAGTGACCCACAACCATCCGGAGGGGCTCCGCGGCGCGGAGGCGACAACGGTGGCCATCTATCTGGCCCGGAACGGCGCAACGAAAGCGGAAATCCGCGAGCGGATCGAAAGCGATTATTACGAACTCGATTTCAGCCTTGACGAAATTCGTGACGATTATCAATTCAACGAAACCTGCCAGGAAACCGTGCCGCAAGCCATGGTCGCATTTCTGGAGTCGCTGACGTTTGAAGACGCCATCCGCAACGCAATCAGCATCGGCGGTGACAGCGACACCCTCGCCGCAATCACAGGCGCTGTTGCCGAAGCATATTATGGCGTGCCAGCCCCGCTGAAACGGAAAGCGCTGATGTACCTGGATAGTGAACTGCGCGGTATTTTCCGCGCATGGGAGCGGTCTGTTATAAAAGCCCGCCCCTCGCAGAAATTCAATTTCCTCACAAAATATTTCGGCAAGCTCGAGGACCACGCCAATCAGCAGGATTTCTATAAAGAGTTCTTTGTTTTCGCACAATTGAACCCTGCATATGAATTGCAGAATTTCCAGTCCATTCTTACAAAAAACGGGTTGAATTGGACAGAATCCTCCATGAAAACCGCGGATGCGTCCCTCTTGAATGACCAGGCGGTACTCGCCCTGCTCTGCGGCGTCCATCATGCCGAACATTTTACCGAGGGCGTTCTGGAATCCTTTATCAGCGAGGGGCTCATCGAAAAATGGCTCAACCGTCTGAAAACGATCGATAACGAGCGCAAACCGGAACCGGACAGCCCGGTTTTGAAACAGGTGCGGATGCTTCTGGAACCTTTCGACAAAGAGGGGAGCGTGAGCGAACTGCTGGTGACAGAAAATCAGGTGATGATCCAGAGCAGTTCGCAGGAAGGAGTTAAGGTCGTGCATCTGTTCGAAATCGGCACGGTCTCTGACCTGGGAGTGATTTGCCTGAATCGAATGGCCGATTGCCTTGGCGCTTCAGGCTGGCAGGATTCACCGGACTTTGACGACGTCGGCTTTGCGATCAACCGCTATGAACTTGAGGCTGAATACGAGAATGGGGAGACCATTATTCACCAGGGACCTTTTGACCGGGTGCATATTCCTGAAAAAGAATTCATAGCGTTCGTGGAAACGATCCGGATCATTATCCATGTATTTAGCTTCGGCGGCATTGTAGATTTATCCGGCTTTATGTTTGCTTTGAAAAAGGGGGAAGTCAAATATTGCGGCGTCGAATTCAACGATAGCGGCAGAATTTATCATTACCGGACAACCGATCTGCGGATCGAGGTCGGCGATGAAGTGATCGTGCCGGTGGGTGAAAACAACTACGAGCGGAGAGCGACAGTCAGGACGATCGAATTCTGCCGCTGGGATAGCACACCGTACCCGCTTGAAAAGACAAAAGAGATTATCCGCCTGGCCAGCGATGAAGTGTGACTCTTAGAAAGAGAAAGAATATCCTATGAAAAATCTGCGTCTTGGTTTCTCGCCTTACGGTCTGCTGATCGCAACGCTGCAGTTATTGCCCAACATCATCTGGGCGTTGTTTCCGCCGGCGCTGAACCGGCTGGAAGGGAACGCCTCTTCTGTTCCGTTCATCGAATATGGGGAGCATATTCTGGGCGTAACAATCGTAATTCTGCTTGTTTTCCTTGTGAACAGAACGCAGACGCGTATAATTCCGCGCAACAGTTTTACAATTGCGTCTTTTGCCGCGATTGCGCTGTACTGGCTTTCCATCTGAGCGTGGCGCTGGAAGATTACCATGGCGTAAATCACCGCATTCGGCATTCAGCCGAATGCGGTGATTTACGCCATGATAATCCTGCCGCCGCTGGCGTTTTTCTGCGCAGGGATCGCGGAGAAAGTGGTTCCGATCTCCGTGATAAGCGTCGTCTTCCTGGCTTTCCATCTGAGCGTGGCGCTGGAAAATTATCCGTTGGGTTAACGATTCCCGATTATTTACTCCGGACAAAAAATTCTAAAAAGTCCGAACATTGTAATGATGTTCGGACTTCTGCTTTCCTGTTTACGCCACTAACTGGGCCGCGCCGAGGAGCGTCTCCGTCCCTTTCAGCCTGGAGCTGCGGATCGCAGTGCGCTGCCCCCAGTTCGCGGGCAGGAACCCCGGCAGCTTCTCCGTCAGAATCGGCTCCAGCAGATCCCAGGCATTGACAGCCACACTGCCGCCCAGCACGATCTCCTGCGGGTCCAGCAGCACCATCAAGTCCGACAGCGTCAGCGCAAAACTGGTGAAGGCATGGTCCAGCACCGCCTTCGCCCCCGTATCGCCCAATTGGACGGCTTGCACCAGCGTTTTGGCGCTGCATTCATTGGTCTCACGCATCACCCGCTGAAAAAGAGTCCCCTCGTCCGCTTGCGCCGCCAGTTTTTTAGCTTCCCGCTCCAGCGCCCAGCCCGCAGCCACAGCTTCAATACAGCCGCGGCTGCCGCAAGCGCAGGGCTCACTGGACTCGCTATGCTCGGGATCAAACTGGACTTTGAGATGTCCGATCTCGGCGCCCATCCCCTGACCGCAGAAAATTTTGCGGTTCAGGATCACGCCGCCGCCGATACCAGTGCTGATCTGGATATAAATAAAAGGATCCGGCTGTCCGCCGCTGCCATAGCGCCATTCGCCCAGCGCGGCCACGTTTCCGTCATTGCCCATCGCGGCCGGCAGGTGAAAATGGTCCGAAATGCGCTGCGGCAGCGGCATGTCCTCCCAGCCCTTCACATGCATGGAACGCACCACGCGGCTGCCGTCCGGAGCAACCATGCCGCCGAAGCTGATGCCCGCGCCACGGAGACGCGCCATTGGCAACATTGACTCCCGCAGGCTCTCTTCCGCGATCTTAACCATGCGTTGCAGCGAGGCCTCAGCGCCCGCTGCCGCCGGTGTGGCGGTTTTACGGTAGGCAATTAACTCACCATCCGCAAGGCGCACAATCGCCGCGGCCAGGTTAGTGCCACCAAAATCGAGCGCTAACGCGTGATCCGTCTGCGAGTCGTTCATATTATTCCGGTTCAATTGGAATGGGCTGGATTGTGGGATTCGCGCATGACCATGGTCAGCAGATGATCACAGATCATATGCACATCCTCCACCCGTTCAATGCTGTCGGTGTCGATGTTGATCGCAATGTCCACCATGGAGATCATTTTCCCGCCCTTGAAACCGGAAAGACCGATCGTCGTCACGCCCAGCGCCCTGGCAGCTTCCAGCCCGCGCAGAATATTGGGGGAGTTGCCGCTGCCGCTGATGGCGATCAGCACATCGCCGGCTTGCGCCAGCGCTTTCAATGGCTCGGCGAAAACAGTCTCATAGCCTTCGTCATTGGCAAAAGCGGTCAGCGTCGGCGTGCTGTCACTGAGACAAATGGCGCGAATGGCCGGAATTTCCGGATGACGGGTGTTTTTGGCAAAGTCACAGGCCATGTGGCTGGCGGTGGCCGAGCTGCCGCCATTGCCCATGGTGAAAATCGTCTTCCCTTCCAGGCGGGCTCGGTCGATCCGTTCAGCCGCTTTCAGGATCTGCTCCAGCGGTAACGCTTCAATCGTTTTTTGCAGTTCGTAAATGTAATCTTTTAATAATTGCTCACGAAAATCCATGCTTAATTTCCTCCGAAGAAATCTGTTTCCAATAATTTACACAGGGTGTGATAAACCAGAATGTGACGATTCTGGATCTCGTCCGTCATATCCGCGTCAACCGGGATCAGCACGTCCGCGTCTTCACGCAACAACCCGCCCTTCCGCCCGGTTAGCCCGATCACGGAGACATTCAGCGTTTTGGCCAGGGCGGCGGCATAATGCAGATTTTTTGCGTTCCCGCTGGTGCTGATGGAAAGCAGCACGTCGCCCGGGCGTGCCTGAGAGTAAAGCTCCTGCGCCAGGCAGCAATCCGGATCCATAAAATCATTCTCGATCGCCGAACGCAGGACCGGGTTATTCCCCAGCACAACCGCCCGCAGCGCCGGTTCCAGGTTGCGTGCCGGGACCTCGCCGTCATCATTCGCCGCCAGCCGCTCCGCCAGCGCCGCCGGCATTTTCCGCTTTAGCACAAACGCTTTTTGCAGTTCGCCGCTGATGTGCAGCGCGTCAGACATGCTGCCGCCGTTGCCGGCCAGAAACAGCGTGCCGCCAGTGCGGTAACTGCGCCGGATCACTTGAAAGGCCTGAACAATCGCTTCCCGGTTTCCATGAATCTCAGGATGCGCCGCCAGCGCGGTATCCAGCACCTCGCGCAAGGACTCGCTGAGCGTTTCATACCAATTTCCGTCATTTTGCTGCGAGGACACCGGAAACGAATCCCCTTCCGCGGTCAGCAATCGATAAAGCGCCGGGATGGTCTGCTTATGGTTTCCACAGATGTGAAAGCCCTTGCCGCCCAGCATGACCGGACGGTTGACAACGTTTTTACGCGGCCGGTAGTAATAGTCCACTGCGTCCTCACCCAATGGTGCACGATAATCGCCCAGATCGATCAGATCGAAATTCGCGGTGGTAAAAACTTTCAGCGGATGGTCCAGGTTGCGGGCGATCGAAACGGCTTTCAGGAAGACTTCCGGACCGATGACGGAAGAGCCGACGTTCAGAAACACGCCGCCTTCCAGATCGCAGACGGAATGACAGAAGATTTTAAAATCCTGTCCGGAGCCCCAGCCGATGGCTGAAAAATCTGCCGCCGGATGCTGGTGGATAATATCCGTGCCGATGGCGACATGCACGGTATACGGGATGCCCAGCCGCCAGGCATGATACAACACGCTGACATCGCGATGCAGCGCAAACCGCTGTTCGTCGGTACCGATCAGCCGGCCCAGCGCTTCGCCAATACCGAGATCATCCTTTACGCCGAATTGAATGGCGCGGTTCATGAGCAGTCCGGTTTCCTCAGCCATGCCAAAGGTGCCGTCTTTCAGTGAATCCGCTACATCCTCGCTGGTGTGCCCCAGCAGAGCAATCTCGAAATCATGGATCGTGGCGGCCCCATTGCTGGCGATATGCTGAATGAAGCCGCGCTTCATCAGGTCGATCAGCAGCGGCGCCAATCCGCATTTGATGACATGCGCGCCCTGCATCCAGATGACGGGACGCCCGGCGCGGCGGGCTGCCAGAATCCGGCCGGCGATTTCTGTCAGGTCCGGGGAGGTGAAAGGCTCGCTTGCGGTTTCGGGGAAAAAGAAATCTTCCGTCGCTACCCGGTTATGCCGCGCGGGAAGCGGAACGGTTCGAATGTGTGTTAAGTCAACTGCCGGATAGGGCATAGGACAAATCCTCCTTTTGATGCTCCGGGAACAACAAATCCCTCAGGCAGAAAGAATTATACAGGAGGTTTCACAAGTTGAGATTCTGTTCGCTACAATTCGGAATGCGTGATGCGCTTGAAGTATATCGAGATTAAATAAAAAAGGCCATTTCTGGCCTTTAAAAATCCCGTCCACCGTGCGCTACATCGGCATCTCTCTTGGCGTGAGGAGCGGCGTCTCACCTCAGGATTAATTAAATTATATACATATTGTCCGGAAAATTCAAGCGCCAAAAATTACCTGCAGAATATTTGTGCAAGATGACCGACACGACTAAGAGTTTGAACCCATAAGCCCCTTACATCCGGCGCCCGCAAATCCAGCAACGATTCTTAATCAACGTCCCAGTAAACAGTTGCGAGGACAGTTTCATTCTCACTTCGAAGCCCGCCATCCGCAGCCAGAGCCGCGATCATTTCCTCAAATGGAAGCACCCGCCCATCATGACTGTATGACCGTCCGGCAAAGCGGCCCCCATAGCGGGCGATGGCTTTTTCGAGAGAATAATCGATCACTGCCTGCCAGGTGTGATAGGCAATCTGGACATTGAAGCCGTGATCCCAAAAGATATTGAAGGTAGCCTGAACCGTGTCCCGGGCATTATGCGGATCGTACCCATCCGTCATGCCAGCCGCGGTCTTCAAACGATCTCCCAGCGTATCGTGCGTTTTGATAAACTGATTCACTACGCAACCTTTTTTGGCCGCCGCAGCCATTTTCAACAGACCCGACGTCGAGCGGACCGCCGGGCACATGGCCGCGAACACAATATCATGCGATTTTTCATATTCACCCCCGGCGATTTCGATTTTATCCCAGTCCAATTTTGCGTAACGAATATTGCTTAGCCCGGCCTTTTCCGCATTGACGCGCGCCTGATCCAGCATACCGGCGGAGAAGTCGCTGAGCGTCACAGATTTCGCCACTTTGGCGAAGGGCAACGCATAGCGGCCGGTTCCACCACCGATATCCAGAACCGTGTTGCCAGACAGGTACCCAATCTCGGTCAGCAGACGCGTAACCTTCTCCGGAAAACCCGTTTTTTCAGATTGTTGCGAAAGGCTGAACTGTTCCGCCCGGCTGTCCCACATTGCTTCAGCCTCGGGGTCAGGGGTATACGTATCCTGTAAGATTTTCTCAAAATATTCACTGATCATTAATCACTCCACTTTAATGGGAAGCGATCCCGGAACGCAATTCAACCCGGGGAATTGATTGCAGAGTCTTTTCGATTTCGCAATAATTTTCCCCGATCCGAATTTACCAATTTTTCACCGGGTGGTTTTTTAGTAAACAAGATAAATGCAAATGATTTGCATCTGCAGTCTATTTTTACCCTCCGGAAGAAAAAAAGTCAAGCGGTCCTGAGTTATCTGTATCCCAAAAGATTCATTGGGTATCCCCAACGAAAACGACGCTCTGCGGATACCCGGATCACTTAAAAGGATGTTTTGTCTCGTATCAAAAGCTGAAAATCCCGACCAGCAGAAATGATAAAAAGAGAGAAGTAACCGGCAGCGAAGATCCCCACAGCAATTCCGGCAGCGTGTGACGCTTCATGGAGAGACTGGCCCAATAAACGCATGCCAGAACGGCGAGCATGGCCAGAGCCGGCCATCCAAACAGCCAGATCATCGCGGCGACCGGACCGGCCGCTCCACAGGCATGGCCGCTGGCACGAACTTTGACAAAGTGATTGAACACATAGATCAGCACCCCGGACAAGAAATAAGTCAGATGCAGAATCAGCCGTTCCTGCGTATGCGCCGTGAAGAATACACAGATGAGCCCCAGAATATATCCGACATTGGACAACAGAATCGCCAACCTGCGCTGTCCTTCCCGTCCTTCATGTTTAAACGGCGGGATGAAACGCTGCAACGGATAAGCCAGCAGCGGGAACAAGGCAATCGTAGCCAATGAAATTAGAAAATTGAGGACACTGCCATAAAAATCAGGTCTGAAAACCTGGATCGCGCTGAGCAACAGCGCAGCCATGACCGGGGGGACGGTCAAAGTTCGGATAATTTTTGCAAGTGTGGCTTTCATACATCAATCCTTTTCCGGATATCTCCAAAACAGATCGCGCTATACGATCTTTTATGATATAGATCATATCACCATATAATATAGTTTTAATAACTATATGTCAAATATTATCACGGAATCAGAAATGTGCGTTATTGCTTATTATGGTTTCTCCCATTACAATTCCAACAATAAAAAAATCACAGGGATTGTTGATACCAACGTAAATCGACTCCAGAGGATTAACTGCGATGTATACGCTTCAAGAAATAGAAAACTACCGTTGCCCGCGTTGGGAAGACTGGCCGGATCTGGACCTGTACATGGATCAGGTTGTCAGTGTATTGGAGAAAAAAGTCACCATTTTTTACCCGGATGAGCAAGCCAAACCGGTAACGGCAATGATGATCAACAATTATGTGAAGCAAAAGATCATCACGCCGTCAAAAAACAAGAAATACCAGCGGGAACATTTAGCTTATCTGTATGTAATTTTTCTGCTGAAATCCGTTTTAAACCTGACGGATATTTACAATGGGATCACGCTGTTGAGCCAGCTGCACTCCATTGAGAAGGTTTACGATATCTTTTGCGATGAGATCGAAGCCGCGCTGGCAACGGCTTTCAGCGGGAAAGAAAACCGGATCGGACGGGAGGAGCTTGAGGGCGTTCAAGTCATCCACGCCATCACACTGGCCTTTGCGTACACCCAGCGAGCCAAGTTCCTGTTCGCAAACCAGGAAAAAAGCGAAGATCTCCCGACCGAGTAACAGAAAGACTCGCAAATACAATAAAAAACAGAGGGAAATAGTCAAGGCCAATAGCCCCAAACGAGTATAAGGTTTCTCTTCGCTTTTTACAGTCAATCGATATTTAATGTTCCCTGTGAATAATCAACCAGCCTGTCTACTGCCGAAAATGGTAATCATTCTCACATGGAACCAAGTACCTGCTGAATAATGTGTGAGATGATTTGAATGTCGGACCCTTGTAAAAAAAGATATATCGTAACCGGCGCTGCCGGGCATTTGGGCAGCACGATCCTGCGCTATCTGAGCAAATCCGGGGAAGAAGCACACGGGTTGCTTCTCCCGGGCGAATCTGCCAGCGTGTCTGACCCGCGATTCCGTTTTTTTTCCGGTGACGTTTGTGATATTGATTCTCTTCGCTGCCTTTTTGAAAACAGTAATTCCACGATAATTGCGCATAAACGAACGGATTACAAAAAACACCTCTGCCCATAAAAAATAAACAGAGGTGCCTTTTTATTACAGTTTTTCGCTTAACTTAATGACATTGCAGGATTCCCTGCTTGTCTTTTTTGTATCACTTTGAGATACGATTACTTAATCTCAGCCAGATTCTCTTTTGTGGCGACGGTGACGCCGGTATCCACAACGAACGCTTCTTCATCGGCGACTTTGTCGCCATTGATCAGCTTCCAGGCAGCCATGACGCCTTCGTAACCCATCGTCCACGGATTCTGA
>CALCQT010000357.1 GCA_937894825.1 uncultured Anaerolineaceae bacterium | reverse complement strand
CTTCGAGACGGAAGGCAAAAGGGTGTTTTTGTACCGCGACGTTGACAAGCTGCGCGGGCATTTTTTAGAAATCGCGCCGGAGGACGAAAAGGAAATCAACAGGCTGTGCAGGGACATCAAAAAATTTGCCAAAATAACCATGCCGGTCATGGACATAAGAGGTGTCAAGGTCAGGAAGAAAGCAGCCCCGCCGCTTTCGATGCTATTTGCGATGATAAAAGCATTGCCGAGGATGCAAGCGCTGGATAAAATCACCATTGGCGAATATGCCGGACAATTCCGGAATGCCGGAATCCGGACATTACTGAAAAATATCGCAGGCAGCGACGATTTTTCCGCCAGCGCCATTCCGTTCACGCTGGGCAGTTTGGCCGTCGGAGATTCGGGATATCCGAAAGGCGGGTCACTGCGCATGGCTGAGAATATCGCTGAAAAATTCATCACACTCGGCGGCACGATCCGGTATAAGACCCGTGTCCAACAGGTCCGGGTGGAAGACGGTCGGGTCACCGCCGTCGTTGCCGGCGATGTGGTCCATCAAGCGGACGCGGTAATCATCAGCGCCGATACGCTGACCGCCATCGACAGCCTGTTCGAAACACCGCTGCATGAACCCTGGATGGATGAAATGCGCACCGCGATCAAGCCGTTGAATTGCACGTTTATCGGCCTCGGCGTCAAAGCAGATCTGCGCGGGCTGCCGGAAAATCCGCTCTTTCCGCTCACCGAACCGTTCGAATACGGCGGCGTTCAACGAGAACACATCGCGGTTAATAACTATGCGAACTATGAAGGATACGCACCCGAAGGCTGCACCGCGCTCACCTGTGCACTGATGGGCGATACTTATGATATGTGGAAAGCAGCTCGCGAAGACGGCAGTTACGCTCAGAAAAAACAGGAACTGGCCGAACGGATTATTGAAAAGCTGGCACAGGTCATCCCCGAGACAAAAGGGAATGTGGCGGTCTGGGATGTCGCCACACCACTGACCTACGAGCGTTACTGCGGCACCTGGCGCGGTTCATGGATGTCTGTCACATATCCCGGTAAACCCCGGCAGCAATATCCCGGCAAATCGGATTCTATCAAAAATCTCTATTTTGCAGGCCAGCGCATCATGCTGCCCGGCGGTTTGCCATCAGCAGCCAGTTCCGGAAGGCAGGCGGTTCAGTATCTCTGTCGGGATGAGGATCTTGTTTTCCAGGGGACGATGGAATAAATCAAACCGGCATGCAGTTACTTCCCTGTGTATAATTAGAGCCGTTATGAAATGGAAAAAACACCTCACAATCCTGCTCCTCCTGGCTGCACTGTCCGGAATATTCCGGACAACCATTCCAGCCGGAGCATCCTGCTCCGACGAAATCCCCATCATAAAAAAAGTCAGCTTCTCAGCAGCAGATTCGCAGGCGAAAATCTCTTTTTCTGTTTATCAGCCAGCCTGTTATGATGAAAGAATCCGCGGCGGATATCCGGTTCTCTACTTGCTGCACGGGCAGAACATGGATCAGTACACCTGGCAAGAACTGAGCCTCCCGGAACAGATGCGGGACGGCATGGCTGATCTGTCACTGCCTGGCTTTCTGATCGTTACCGTTCAAGAGGACGATTATTTGCAGGAGATCTATTATTCGGAGTTTGACGACCTGATTCTGAATTCCATCATCCCCTGGGTAGACGCGAACTATCACACCTGTTCCAACCGGGAATGCCGGGCAATCGGCGGCATTTCAAGAGGCGCATTGTGGGCGGAAAAAATTGCTTTTGAACATTCGGATTTGTTCGGCGCGGTCGGCCTTCACAGCATTCCGGGCACAATTTTCGATGACCAAACGCTGAAAGTGCTGGTCCGGGATCAGCTTGAAAAAAAACCGCAGGAAACCCTGCGAATCTATATTGACACCGGCAGCGAAGATACTTACCGTCATGACGGACGCGCCGTCAGCGACCAGCTTAATTTCCTGGGATATCCGCACACCCGCGTTGTAAATCCCGGCGGGCATGATAACGACTATTGGCGCGCTCAAATCCCGCAGTACATCCGCTGGTACAGCGAAGCCTGGGATCATGATTCGCTTCTGAATTATCGA
>CALCQT010000356.1 GCA_937894825.1 uncultured Anaerolineaceae bacterium | reverse complement strand
CGGAAGATTTTATGATGATGGTGATGCGGAAAAAGCTGTTCGTTATTTTGAGGAGTTTGTTGCGACCCATGCTCAGCAGATTGATGGTATTTACATCAATTCCGCGGTATCAAACGCCATTTGCGAGCGGTTCTATCAAAAAGGGCTCCTCTCGAAATATAATATCATTGCCAGCGATTTGGGCAAAGATATTGCGACTTACATCAAAACCCGTCAAATTATCGCGACAATATTTCAAAATCCGTTTAAACAGGGCTTTGAAAGCCTGGACAGAATTTATTCAATCGTAACAGAACACAAAAAATTTGAGAAAAATAAGCTGGTGAACCCCGTTATTATCTGCAAAAGTAACGTGGATTTTTACAGCCAGTTCATTCAATAAGCGATAGCACTTTCCTTTGTCCGGCCAATAGAACGGTTGGGATAAGGAAGTGCTAAAAATTTGACCGATATCAGGGAAATCGATTTACCTAAACGAGGTCGAATCCATGCGGTCCGGAGCGGAAATTGATTACTTTTGGGTTTCATTGCAGAAATGCAAATTATTGATAGATAAAAAGGAGTCAGTCATGAAACAAAGTGTTGTGAAAACCATATTTTTGGTGTTGTTGTGCGTTGCTGTCCTGGGAGTCGCCTCTGTTCAAGCGCAAGACGCAAAGGTGAAGATTGGTCTCTCCATGGAATCATTGGAATCGCAGTTTCTTGTGAGTGACCATGCGGCGATGGTGTCGAAAGCGGAAGAGCTTGGCGTCGAACTGGTGGTCGTAATTGCCGAAGGCGATCCTACGAAACAGAACCAGCAGGTTGAAAACCTTGTCGCGCAAGGCTGCCAATCCATCATCATCTTCCCGAAGGATGGCGCTTCGATCGCATCTGCGGTAAAGAAGGCGCAGGATGCCGGTGTTAATGTCATCATTAACAACCGGGCTATTCAGAGCGAAGATGTTATTCCGGATTTGCAGGTTTTGTCTGATAACGAACGCATGGCTTATGACCTCGTGAAGTGGTTTGGCGAAAAGTCGAGAGCCGCGGAAGAAACGTACAAAGTGATCCTTTTGGTCGGTAATCTTGGCGACGAAGGTGCAGTCAACCGGCAAAAAGGGCACAAACGGGCCATCGAAGAATTCAGTGATGTGTTTGAACTCGTCTCTGAAATTCCCACAGAATGGAACCATGATATCGCGTTGAAGGGTCTGCAGAATGCCTTGCAGGCGAACCCGGACGCCAACCTGATCATCACCCCGTCCGACTTTCTCTATCCTCCGATCCGCTCCGCTTTGGAGCAGGCCAATAAATGGGCTAAGATTGGCGAACCGAACCATACCGCTTTGCTGACTTTTGACGGGGATGAAGTTGGTATGCAGTATCTGAAAGACGGCTACAGTGAAGGTGATGCTGCTCAGAACCCGATCTTCGAAGGTGAACAGTGTGTTGAATGGGCTGTAAAAATGGCGAATGGCGAAAGACCAACGGATCTGGTTGTTTATGACAACGGTATTATTGCAACTGTCGATAATCTCGACGAAGTCGGTCCGACCGTATGGAGTTGGAGTATGCTCCAATAGTTTAGCGATATACACTGAGTTTGCGGACATTCCAAAATGCCCGCAAACTCAGCTGGCTTGGAGAATCTGATCCTATGAATAAGATTAAGGAAAAAGCGAGAAGAATACTGGTTGATACCCCTATTCTGCCGGTACTTATTTTGTATTTTATTGCTTCTGTGTTTGTGGTTCCGAATTTTGCCACTGTTTATAACATAAAGAATTTGTTCCTGCAGGTGTCGGATGTACTGGTGGTGGCATGCGGACTGACTTTTGTTGTACTGAACGGCGGTATTGATTTTTCAGTGACCGCGACGCTCACTCTGGGGAGCATTATCGGGTCTTACATTATGGCAATGTCTCCCATTAAACATATGCCCGGACTATCGATCCCGGCGGCGATCCTCGCGATGTTGGGAGTTGGTCTGATCATTGGTTTGGTCAATGGCTTTGCGGTCGCCCGATTAAAGATGCCTTCCTTTATTGCAACGACCGCGACGAATTTGTGCTTCAGTGGGTTGGCGGTGCTGCTTTGCATGCAGTTAACCGGAAAATCTTCGATTTATGGCTTGCCAAAAGCTTTTATTATCCTGGGCGGTTCAGGGAAGTATTTTGTTGTACCGATCATCTTGTCAGCCCTGTGCTGTCTATTCTGTTATTTATTACTGGCAAAAACAAAGTTTGGACGTGAAGTGTATGCGATTGGGGTCAATAACGTTTGTGCTGAAGTGTCCGGCGTCAATGTCAAAAAAGTTACGGTTTTAATTATGGTATTATCCAGCATTTTTGCTGCAATTGAGGGAATTTTATTGACGGCGCGTAACGAAGCAGGCGTTTCATCCCTGGGAGATAAAATGTTTACCCCCATCATCGCCTGTGTGATTGTCGGCGGGACCAGCACCTCCGGAGGTTTCGGCGGGATCCGCCAGACACTGTACGGCGCCCTGTTCATTGCGCTGATCAATAACACCTTGAACCTTTTGCAGGTGGAATGGAATTGGCTCATGCTGGTGCAGGGTGTCTTGATCCTGCTGGCCACATTGGCGGGGATTGCAGTGAAAAAGAGCAGGAAACTGAATGTTATCGGCGGTGGGGCATGAGTGAACCGAAAGTTGCTTTAAAAATCAACGGCATTGAGAAGAGTTTTTTTGGAATTCCGGTTTTACATGGCATCAACCTGTCCCTGAACGAAGGCGAGGTTTTGGGGTTGGTGGGCGAAAATGGCGCCGGAAAATCAACCCTGATGAATGTCATCGGCGGTGTTCACCTTAAGGACGCCGGCACGATTGAAGTCTTTGGGAACCCGTATGAACCGGTTTCTCCGAAAAGCGCGATGAATGAAGGCATTGCTTTTATTCATCAGGAGTTGAATCTGTTTTCGAATTTGACTGTCGCTGAAAATATGTTTTTGGAGAACTTTCCCACCGGAATCGGAAAAGTGATCGACTATAAGAAAATTAACCAGAAGGCGCAGGAGACGATCACGCAGTACAACCTCCCGGTAAAACCCACGACGGTCGTGGGGACAGTCTCCACCGGCATTTGCCAGATGATCGAAATCGCGAAAAGCCAGATGGGTAATGCCCGGATCATGATTTTTGACGAACCTACAACCTCACTCTCCCATAGTGAGAAAGAGAAACTGTTCCAAACCATACGGGAACTGCAAAAAAAGAGGATTTCGATCATTTATATCTCCCATATTCTGGAGGATGTATTTAAACTCTGTGACAGTATTGCCGTTCTGCGTGATGGACGGATCGTGTACGACGACAAAGCGGAAAATATTACACAGGAAAAACTGATTACGCACATGGTCGGCCGTGAGATTGGCCAACTCTACCCGCTCTCGGATAAGTCCGTGGGAGATGAGGTCTTATTGGCGGCGAATAATATTATTTCTGAAAAGGTGAAGAATATCTCGATTGCGTTGCATCAATCGGAAATACTGGGAATGTATGGGTTGATCGGTTCCGGAAGAACGGAATTTGTGCGTACGGTTTATGGTCTGGACAGCATGTCGTCCGGTGAAATTATGGTGAGGGGGGAAAAAATAACCAATCTATCACCGGAAACCTGTATCCAGCACGGAATCGCGTTCGTTACCGAAGATCGGCACGGCGCCGGTTTATTGCTCTCAAAACCGGTGGCGGACAATCTGAGTCTGGTAAAGCTGCGCAATATTCTGAAACGGTTTAAAGTCGTTGACCGGAAAAAAGAGACTGAAACAGTTAAAGATTTGATTTCGAAATTAAATATTAAGGTGACTGATCCCAAGGCGCAGACTGCGGATAGTCTGTCCGGTGGCAATCAGCAGAAAATTGTCTTCGGCAAATGGATCGCAGTGGAGCCTGATATTTTTATCCTTGATGAGCCAACGCGGGGTGTCGACGTAGGGGCCAAATTCGAAATCTATTCCATCATTATGAAAATGGCGGAGCAAGGCGCTTCCATTCTCATGATTTCTTCCGAGATGGAAGAGTTGATGGGTATTTGCGATCGGATTTTGGTGATTAAAGATGGCGCGATCAGCGGAGAACTGAAGAAAAAGGACTTCAGTCAGGAAGCCGTGATCAAACTGGCTTTGTAGAAAGAAGGATTCACTCATGGAGTTAACAAAAAAGATAAACTACCGCGACAATATCGTTAGCCTGGTGTCGAAAGCCGGTGTTTATATTGTTTTTGCTGTTCTTATCATCTGGTTTTCCAGCGCCAATAAACGATTCCTGACCATCGACAATCTGTTGCTGATTCTACGGCAGGCAGCTCCGATCGGAATTGCCGCGATCGGTATGACTTTTGTGATGGTCACTGGCGGAATTGACATTTCGCTTGGGCGAAACATGTTTTTTGTATCCGCAATTGTCTCATACATGGTGGGGAGAGGCGGTATGCTTCCGCTAAGTTTGTTTGACACCCCGGTCGGATATCTATTGGTGATCCTGATCAGCGTTGTTTTAGGCTGTCTGATCGGCTGGATCAATGGCGAATTGACCGCGCGGTTTCACATTCTGCCGTTTATCGTTACCCTATCCGTTGGTTGTATTCTGCGCGGAATAGGTTTGTGGTTTACCGCTTCGGCCACTCCCAGTATGGTTTTCTTTTCTCCCATCGCCAACGGCAGAGTTTTTGGGATTCCGGTCGTGATCATCTTGTTTGCCGTCGCATTAATCATTTTTGACATCGTTCTGAAAAAAACCGTTTTCGGCCGTCAGATCATGGCTATTGGCAACGCTCCAAACGCCGCGCTAAAGGCCGGAATTAATGTGCGCCGGACGGTTGTGCTGACCTATATGTTGTGCGGCGCACTGGCGGCTTTTGGCGGAATTCTTTCCGCCGGACAAATTGGCGGCGTTGCGCTCAGTTTTGGGGAAGGAAACGAATTTACCGCAATCTCGGCTGCGGTGATCGGCGGGACAAGTCTGTTCGGTGGGAAAGCCCGGATCATCCCGGGCACGATCGTGGGTATTGTTTTGATTACCACCATCATGAATGGGCTTGCGATGATCAACGCTTCGCCGTATGTTTACACTATCGTGCGCGGATTGATCATTTTTGCCGCGGTGATGCTGGATTCGATGCATTTTAAGGGATACACCAAATAATTAAGACAGTCAGGATGGGGGATTGGAAATGGCTGAACATGTATTGCAAAGCATTTATTTAAGAGATGTCGTTGCACGGCTGGAAGAGAACCGGATTGACTATGAGATTTTGTCTTTGGAGGGCAACGCACAGATTGTCGTGACGCAGTATGGCGGGCGGGTTTTAGGTCCCTTTTCGGAGGATGGTTCTTCTTTTTCCTGGCTGAGCAGTGTATTTCGTGACAGCAGAGCGTTTCGGGATTTTATTGACGCGCGAGCCTGGAATCTGGGCGGGGACCGCTTTTGGGTGGCTCCGGAACATCCATTGTTTGT
>CALCQT010000355.1 GCA_937894825.1 uncultured Anaerolineaceae bacterium | reverse complement strand
ACTTTTTCCACCCCCACCGCAACCGCGACGTCAACAAACCCGGAGCCAACGGCCTGGCAGGCGGCGCGAAAAGCCGCCGCACCGGAAGCACCGGCCGCTTCAAAAGTACAGGATTCAATACCCGTGAAGCCGGCTTCATCCGTGACCAACGCGCCCAGATTGGCCTGATGTGAGAGCACCCCGGCCAGGCTGTTTCCGATATAGATCGCATCCGGGCGCAGGCCGCCGGCATCCGCCAGCGCTGCCCGAACCGCCGCCGCAGCCAACCTTCGCAGGCTCAATTCCCAATGTCTGCCAACCGGAAGCATTCCAACCCCGGCGATGACAATATTATTCGATGATTTCTCCATGAGTATCCGCAGCCTGTCCCCTAAAGCACGTATTTGCCACGCTGACGGGCGTAAAGCGCATAATCGATCTCAGTCCTTCGATCGACATAGGTCTTGGTTGCGGGAGCCAGATTGCGCCGTTCTTCAATCAGATCCGTCACCGTCAGGGAGAAAGTGTCGGTTCCCGCGCCGGAACCAAATGCCGCCGCCAGGATCCGGTCGCCCGGTTTGGCGATATCCAGCACAGCGGAGACGCCGAGCAGCACCGCGCCGGAATAGGTATTCCCAATGAACGGAGAGAGCAACCCCGTGGCATATTGTTCTTTGGTAAAGCCGAAATCCCGAGCAATTTTCTGCGGGAATTTTGCGTTCGGCTGATGGAATACTGCATATTGATAATCTTTCGCACTGGTCTTCGTCTCAGCCAAAAAGGTTTCCACCGAGCTGCCAATATGATGAAAATAGGCCGGTTCTCCGGTAAAACGCTGCCCATGCTTCGGATAGGATTCCGTCTGGCGGCGCCAGAAATCAGGCGTATCTGAGACATACGAATAAGCAGCGTCAATTGTGGCCAAAGCTTTGTCCGCCGGGCCAAGCACCACCGCGGCGCCGCCGGCAGCAGCAGTATATTCAAGTACATCGCCCGGACGCCCCTGAGCCGTATCCATCCCAATCGCCAGCATATAGTCCGCCATACCGGAACCGACAAAGCCGATCCCGGCAACGACCGCTTCCGAACCGCCTTTGCAGGCGAATTCAAAATCGGCCGCAGAAATGGAATGAGACGCGCCAATGGCCTCTGCCACAACGGTTCCGCTGGGTTTGACCGCGTAGGGATGGGATTCCGAACCGATCCAGACCGCGCGCAACGCTTCCGCTTCAATTCCGGCCCGGCTCAACGCATTGCGCGCTGCTTCGATGGACATCGTGATGGTATCTTCATCAATACCGGGAACCGATTTTTCGCGGATCGGCGTCCCCTCCCCACTGCCATGCCAGACGCGGGCAATTTCCGCCGCCGGAATGCGGTAACGGGGAATATAAGCGCCATATCCGATGATCCCCACCGGTCTATCAGGAATGAGTAATTTCATTGTTTGAGAATCTCCTTTGCATGATCGACGCGAACAGCGCCCTCGCGCACCATTTGAGCGGCCACCGCTTCCACCTGCGCACCTGTCGCGCCGGCTGCCATGGCCACCTGCCGGGCATGCAGCATCATGTGTCCTTTTTGAATTCCTTCCGTGGAAAGGGCACGCAACGCTGCCAGGTTCTGCGCCAGGCCGACACTGGCCAGGTTCTGCACCAGCTGTTTTGAAGATGTAACCTGCATTAATTTCAGCGCTGCCTGCGCGCCGGGATGCACCCGGGTCGCGCCACCAACCGTGCCCACCGCCAACGGCAGTTCAATTTCACCGCACAGGTAACCCTCCGCATCACGCGTCCAATGGCTGAGCGGACGGACCACCCCGCTGCGGGCAGCCCAGGCATGCGCGCCGGCTTCAACGGCCCGCCAGTCATTGCCGGTCGCCAAAACCACGGCATCGATGCCGTTCATGATGCCCTTGTTGTGCGTCACGGCCCGATAGGGATCGACCTCGGCAAATGCCGCCGCCTCCAAAATCCGCTGCAACACTTCGGCGCCGGACCAGATCTTCATTGCCAGCAAATCCGGAGCGATCCGGCAGCTGGCGCGTGCCAACCGTTGATCAGCCAGATTGGAAAGAATCCGCAACCGGGCCTGTCCGCCGCTGAGCTGTTCAATCTCCGGGGTAATTTTCTCCAGCGCGGTGTTGATGGCATTCGCGCCCATCGCATCCCGCACATCCAGAATCAGATGTAAAATCAGCATCGGTCCGACCGGTGTCTGCGGAAACACGCGGACCTGCAGGTCCAGCGGGCCGCCGCCCAATTTTTTCAGAATCGGATCCAGATCGGAAACCGTTTCAAGAATTGCCGCTTTTCGCGAAAGGATCGCCTGCTCCGCCGCGTCCATGTCCGGAACGTCGACCAACTGCAGTTGACCAATCATGCGCGGGTCGTCGGCCTCGGCCCGGAATCCGCCGGCAGCAGCCACGATTTTCGCGGCGTTGGACGCCGCCGCGACCACGGAGGGCTCTTCAATGACCATCGGGACGAGCACCTTCTGCCCGTTGACCACGAAATGCTGCGCGATCCCGAGCGGCAGCGCAAACCGGCCGGCCACATTTTCGATCATGTGGTCGGCAATTTCTTCCGTCAGCCCGTTTTCTCCGGACAGGGCGCCGGCATCCGCGGGAGAAAGCGCCTCCTGTGCAACCAGCAAAGCCAGACGTTCCGCAGGCGTTAATTCATAAAATTTTTTCTTTTCAGACATTTTTTCGGGTTCCAAATAGTACTCCCTGTTATCATCCGGCGAAGAAACCGCCAGGCACTTTCATGAAGGTACCGCCTCTCCATCGAGAAACGGTACCGTAAATGGTTTGTTGATTGTATTGGGTAACCACTGGCAAAAACTATCATCTTTATTGCCGGGGAGAGAGAATCCAGGTTTAGCGCATTTCACGATACTTTGTACTTTTGTTCATTAACGATCCTCCCCTACGAAGGTTGTCGTTTAATTAACGGTATTTCTACTTTTGACACCCGACTTAATCCATTTCGAAAGATTCACCAGGATTAAGAACAACCGGATGGGCATCCGTTTGCGCATTGACTTCCCGCTCCCACTGCGAAACATCCTGCCGGATCAGGTCCCAGGTATTAAAATGCATCGGGATCACGACCTGCGGACGGATCAATTCGATTGCTCGGATCGAATCCGCTATCCCCATGGTGTAAATTCCGCCGATCGGCAGGCTCGCGACATCAATGCCCTCTTCACCAACCAGTGCCATATCGCCAAACAAACC
>CALCQT010000354.1 GCA_937894825.1 uncultured Anaerolineaceae bacterium | reverse complement strand
CAGCATGATCAGGTTATTCTTGATCAGCGAGATCAAAGCAACCCCCAGCACCGTCCCAATCACCGTGCCATGACCGCCGGTGATACGTGTTCCGCCCATCACCACCGCGGCAATGGTCATCATTTCACTGCCCATCAGTACCGAGGGATCGGCTCCCCGCATCAGAATCATATAGGTCACGCCCGCGATACCGGCCAGCATACCGGCAACAATATATACAAAAAATTGGATACCCGGCACGTTGAAACCGGCCACTCTGGCGGCCCGAACGTCACCGCCGATAGCATAAATTCCTCTGCCCAGCATCGTATATTTCAGCAACAGCCACCCGGCGACACAGATTGCAACCGGAATCAGAATCAAAATCGTCATTGAATAATTAATGCCGTTTTCATTGGTATAGGTGAACAGGTAAACCTTGTAGAGTTTGTCCAGATTTTCAGGCAGATTCGTAATGTTTTTGGCGCCCAAAACGGCCAGCGTCGCCCCATTGGTGAGGCTGCTGACACCCAGCGTTGCAATCAACGGCGGCATTTTGATGATGGCAATCAGAAAAGCATTCAGCAGCCCGAGAATCAGTCCAATCACAGCGCCCATCAAAAAAGCAAACGGAACGCTGTTCAAATCATAATGAATCATGAAATGGGCGGTACCGATCATCGCCAGACTCGCAATTGCCGGGAATGAGACGTCAATTCCGCCGGAGACGATCACAAGCATCTCGCACATGGCAAAAATCAACGATACCAGCATGGTCCTGGAAAGGTTGATCAGCGTGGAAGCGCTGGCAAAAGCCGGATTGACAGAACCGATCAGAAAAGAGAGACCGATAATGATGTAAACCACGATCATTTCGTTGGATACAAAAAAAGCTTTTTGTTTACACGTCATCTTCATTCTCCCAATCAACTGCTCAACATCTCAGCCAGACGCGTTTCATTCACTTCAGCGGTCTGAATCATGCTGGCCATTCGCCGATCTTTCATAATCAGAATCGTGTTGCAATTCTGAATCAGTTCGGAGAGATCGTCTGAAATCAGGATCACCCCGATACCCTGTGCAGCCAGGTTATGCAGGATCTTATGAATGTCAAACTTTGCACCCACATCAACGCCATTCGTCGGACCGTTGAGAATGATCAGGGCGGGATCCGTATTCAACCATTTGGCGATCACAATTTTTTGCGCATTCCCGCCGGAAAGCGTGCGCACAGCCGGCTCCGGTGACGGCGCGACACAGCCGATCCGGTCGATCCATTGCGCGGTTTCCCGGTACATCACCGCATCGTTCAATTTTCCTTTGCGAAAATATTTTTTAAGCGAGGCAGCCACCGTATTATCCTGAATCGATCGATCCAAAAACAGCCCCTGCGTCAGCCGGTCTTCAGGGACATAAGCGATTTTTTGCTTTACCGCGTCTTCGGTTGAACGGATCGCAATTTCCTCCCCGCGCAGAAAAATTTTTCCGCTGTCCGCCGGAGCGATCCCAAACAAGGCGTCGCCAATCTGCCCCCGGCCTGAATCGAGCAGCCCGGTAATCCCCAGCACATCACCCTTGCGCATTTTGAAACTGACGTCTTCAAAAGCGCCTTTGCGGCTCAGGTGCTCCACGCGGAAGATTTCCGCTTCAGAAGCGAGCGGCGCATATCCGCTGCCCGAAAGATCCCGCCCGGTCAGTTCGTGGACAAACCGTTTCCGGTCATATTCGGCGACCGGCCCGGTCGAAATTTTCTCGCCGTTTCTTAATATTGTCAGACGTTCAGCGATGGCAAAGATTTCATCGACTTTATGATTCACGATCATCACCGCAATACCCTTATCGCGCAAACGCCTCAGAATCGCGTTCAGCTTCTTAACCTCTTTCGCTGTCAGAGAAGCCGTCGGTTCATCCAAAATCAGCAATTTCGCGTCGTTGATAATCGTACGGCAGATTGCCACCATCTGACGATTGGCGACTGAAAGGTTTTCGACCAGCAAATCGGGATCCATCTTTGCGCCAATCTGTTCCATCGCCTCAATCGCCAAATTTCTGGCATTTTTCCAATCCATCCATTTCGTGCCGGTCGTCACAGCACGATTCAGCGCAATGTTTTCAGCGACAGTCAGGTTCGGAAACACAGCAAAATCCTGGTAAATCACCTGCACCCCCTGCGAAATCGCCGCGATCGGATTCAGGCTCGGGATTTTGTTGCCTTCAATATAAATTTCGCCCTTCGTGGGATGGTGCGCCCCGGAAATCACTTTGATCAGCGTGGACTTCCCCGAGCCATTTTCCCCGGCCAGACAATGGATTTCTCCGCTTCGGATTGTCAGGTCAACGCCTCGCAAGGCATGAACGCCGCCGAAAGATTTATGGATATCTTTCAGCTCCAGAAAGATATCTCCCATTTCGCACCTCCTCATACTTGAATTGAGTTAGAAACAGACCTCACAAAGCATACGCTGTTATGAGGTCTGTCAATCGTTCACTTACAGATTATTCTTGATAACGCGCAGATCATTAGAAATTGTAAGCAGGATCATCAACATTATCAATGGTAACGTCCACCCAGGCTTCACCCGTGAGGACTTTACCGTCTAACGTCAGGTTGGTATAGCCTTCGATGCCCAGATCCAGACCGCTTTCGATCGTCTCGCCAGCCAGCAGCTTCTGCGCCAGCACGATCATCGCCTTGCCGGCCTGGGCGGGATCCCAGAACGAGATGGTGTCGATAGTACCTTCGCGAACGTACTTGCCGGAGACGGAAACGAGGGAGGTACCGATGATATTAACTTTCCCGGCCAAACCCAGTTCTTCCACGGCCAGTGCCGCACCGGCAACGTCGGCCATCGCGGAGCCCTGGATGGCAGCGATGTTCGGATTGGCGGTCAGGATTTCCTTAATTTTTTCATAGGAAATGGACTGATCGTCTTTGGTCTCGACTTTGTCACCATATTGCTTCATGTTCGGGAAGTTTTCTTCCTGATAGGCCTTGG